>DTSJ01000091.1 GCA_012965445.1 Candidatus Hydrogenedentota bacterium | reverse complement strand
ACATCAGCGACATTGGAGTAGGCGGAAGCATCCGCGGACTGTTCAGCGATTACGAAAAATACCACGACTATCTGTCAATGCACTCCAAGGTACACCCTCCAGGCCCAATCGCGATTCTGTGGATCATGTCATTCGTCGTCGGTCGCACGGCTCTCGGTCTATCGCTGGCGACAATGGCCTTCGGTTCCCTCAGCGTGATCCCTTTCTATCTCTGGGTACGCGACCTGTTCGGATTTCGCGCGGCGATTCAATCGACACTCCTGTATATTTTCGTTCCCACGATTGTACTTTTTACCGCGACAAGCGCCGACATCGCCTTCATGCCCTTCGTGCTGACCACGCTCTTCCTGTTCTGGCGGTCCATCACGCGCGGCTCTCTCCGATACGCACTCGCCGCAGGCGTCACCTATGCCCTGTGCAGCTTCATCTCGTTTTCTCTCGTCGGCATAGGCTCATTCTTCGGATTCGTTGGAATCTGGAAACTCACCGATCATGCATCGCGCGCGCAAGTGGTTGTTACTGCCATCGGAATGATCATCACCGTACTCCTCACCCATTGCCTTATCTGGCTATGGTCAGGCTTCAACATCTTCCGCGTGTTTGAACTTTGCCGCCAGCAGTTCGTCACGGATCAGATTAATCTCGACATGTACGATCCCCGCTATCCCTCCTGGGTCTTCCGCATCCTGAATCCCCTCTGCTGGTTCTATTTCGCTGGCATCCCGATCTCCGTCCTCGCGCTCAAACAAATCTTCAGCCGCGAATCAGATCACCGCGCTTTTTTCATCGTCATTGGGATCACCCTTGTCGCATTCGATATACTGTACCTCGCCCGCGGAGAAGGCGAACGCTCGGCCATGTACATCATACCCTTCGTCGTTATACCCGCAGGCTGTTACTTAACTGATACGACGCAGCGCAGCGGCTCGATGCAGCCGCTCACTGTTACGCTGCTGTTCCTTGCACTGCAATGCTGGTTCACCGAATCCGTCTTGTACACCTACTGGTAAAAACTCATGTGGCGCGACCAAAAAGTTTCCGTTATATTCCCGACGTACAACGAGAAGGACTCCATTCGCGAAGCGATCGATGATTTCTTCAGCTGCGAACACGTCGACGAGATCATCGTCGTGAACAACAACGCCGCTGAAGGCACCGACGAAGAAGTGAAGCTGACGAGTGCAACGCTGGTCTATGAAGAAGAGCAGGGCTACGGCCACGCGATCTGGAAAGGTCTGCAGGAAGCGACAGGCGACCTGCTCATTATTGCGGAACCCGACGGCACTTTTTCCGGCAACGATGTCTATAAAGTACTGGCCTATTCCGACGACGTCCCCGTCGTTTTTGGCACCCGGACGTCACAGCAATTTGTCTGGGAAGGCGCGAACATGGGGTTTCTCATCAAATTCGGCAACTGGGCCGTCGGCAAGCTCATGGAATTTCTGTTTAACACCACCATTCTCACGGATGTCGGCTGCTCCATGCGACTGCTCAGACGTGAAGTGTACGAAGATATCCGATCTCAGTTCACCGTAGGCGGATCAGCCTTTGGCCCCCAGCTCATGCTGCTTGTCATTCTCAACGGTTATATCTTCACGGAAATCCCGGTCAACTACAAAAAGCGGGTCGGCACTTCTTCGGTTACGGGCTCACTGCCCCGGGCGATCTTGCTCGGCATCGAAATGACACTGATGATTCTCAAGTACCGCGTTCTTTCATGGGTGGGCGTATTGCCAAGGAAAGAAAGCTGACTTGGTATACTGGTTGCCAATCGTATTTGAGGAACCCAATGGCAATGCGTGACCGCTTCATCCATATAACGGATCTTCACTTCTGGGAAGTCGTGACCAATCCCCTGCGCCTACTGAACAAGCGTGCGCTCGGAAATATCAATATCTACCTGAAGCGCCGTCATCATTTCCCGATGGAGCGGGCCTTGACATACATTGACTACATCAACGCGCTCGACATCAAGGATGTAATCATTACCGGAGACTTCGCGTCGACATCCACCCAGTTCGAATTCGAGGAAGGGGTGCGATTCGTTCAGGCTCTTGAGGAAGGCGGAAAATCGATCACGGTGATTTCGGGAAATCATGATGTGTATACGTTTGAAGCAAAGCGTAACAAGGATTTCGAGAAACATTTTTCCCAGTGGCTTCCCGATGCTCCGCTGCCCTGTACTCGTCAGCTGCCCGGCGGAACGCCGATAGTATATGTACCGACTGTGTGCGCGAATTTTCTGTCGTCAAAGGGCCGGGTATCCGATTCTGAAATCGAGACTACTGTTACCTTGGTCAAGTCGCTCGATTCCCCCATCATTGTCGCCGGGCATTATCCTATCCTGAACAAGACGAAGGCCTATGACGCGTCACCAGGACGTCAACTTCGGAACGGAGAAAAACTGAGGACGGCATTGGGGAATACGGGAAAAGATATCCTCTACATCTGCGGACATGTTCATCGGTTCTCCGATGAGACGGATCCGCAGTATCCAAACATTCGGCATCTGACTTCCGGAGCACTGTTTCGCACCGCACCCGAAACGAACTCCGACGGAGACTTTTCAGTGATCGAAATCAACGAATCGGAGATTCGGATTATCCAACATCTTCATCAGGGCGGTGAGTGGATGACCGCATAGTTACTCGTCGACAAATTCGTTCGACGAGTTCTTTATGAATCCGTCGCATAGCGGAAAAAACGCCCGCCAGCCTCCATCATCAATACTGCCATTCACTCTCACGTCTTGGTCTGGTTTGTCGTCCCAAAATACAATAATCTCAATACAATATGACACTCCGTCGTGGCCTTCCGGATCTGAAACAATCGGCTCTCCGGCAATCCATTCGACAAGTTCGGAGTAGGGCTTCGATCTGTGCGCCTCCAGTTCAGAACTGAGTATCTGCGTCGCTTCTTTCTTGTCCATGTTGTTCGCTCGGTTTCCAGCACTTAATAAGCCTGTATTCTCCCATACTCCAAGCTGCTCATGCGCATTGCGACCAGAGTAATATTGGACACAAAAAGAGAAAAGCACCGGACTCCTCTGGAATCCGGTGCTTGAATAATACGTATTACTGGGCTGTAGAGGCGCCTACATCATGCCGGGCATTCCGCCCATACCGCCAGGCATTCCACCGCCGCCGCCCATTGGCGGGCCTGCCGGAGCTTCTTCTTCGATGTCGGTTATAAGACACTCCGTTGTGATGAATATGCCTGCCACACTGACCGCGTTTTGACACGCAGTACGGATGACTTTAGCCGGATCGAGAATTCCCGCTTTTACCATATCCTCCAGCTTACCAGTTGCGGCATTCAATCCAGTATTCCCTTTGGCCGCCTCAACAGCCTGTACCATAACCGCGCCTTCATGCCCGGCGTTCTGGGCGATGTGGTACAACGGTGAAGCCAGTGCATCTCGGAGAATTCTTGCCCCCGTCGCTTGGTCATCGTCAAGTTTCAATTTGTCGAGTTTCTTGCGAATCGACAGTAATGCCGTTCCGCCGCCTGCAACGATGCCTTCTTCAATTGCGGCGCGGGTTGCACTAAGGGCGTCCTGCGTGCGTCCTTTCTTCTCTTTCAGTTCAATCTCGGTTGCAGCGCCGATCTTGATGATGGCTACACCACCAGCCAGTTTCGCGAGACGTTCCTGAAGTTTCTCTTTGTCATACTCGGATGTCGTAGATTCTATCGCACGACGAATCGTCTCCACGCGCGCAGCCACATCTTTCTTCTTGCCGCCGCCCTGTATAATCGTGGTGACATCCTTCGAAATTTCAATGCGCTTGGCTTTACCCAAGTCCTTCAGCTCAACGCTTTCCAGTTTCATACCCAAATCTTCGGAAATGTACTGTCCACCAGTAAGCGTCGCGATGTCCCGCAGGATTTCTTTGCGGCGATCACCAAATGCAGGCGCTTTCACCGCAGCAATATTCAACATACCACGCAGACGGTTTACGACCAGCGTAGCCAAGGCTTCACCTTCGATATCTTCTGCGATGATCAGGAGGGGTTTACCAGCCTGGGCCACGGCCTGAAGCAGCGGGAGCATGTCCTGCATAGAGCTGTCTTTCTTTTCGTAACACAAGACGTAGCAGTCTTCCAACTCAGCGATCATCGATTCGGGATTCGTTACAAAGTAAGGAGAGAGATATCCCCGATCAAATTCCATCCCGTCAACCAATTCAATCTCAGTCGTCAGGCCTTTGCCTTCTTCAATCGTGATAACGCCATCATCGCCAACTTCCTCAAGCGCATCCGCAATCATGCCGCCGATTTCCGTATCACCGTTCGCGGAAATTGCAGCCACTTGCGCCACTTCTTCCTTCGTCTTCAGTGCCTTGGATGCCTTTGCGATTTCAGCCTGAACAACCTCGAGGGCCTTCTCCATGCCGCGCTTCAGCTGCATAGGATTCGCGCCGGCAGTGACTTGCTTGAAACCTTCATGGACCATATGTTGCGCGAGAACCGTGGCGGTCGTTGTCCCGTCACCGGAATCGTCCTGGGTCTTGCTCGCCGCTTCACGAATCATGCGTGCACCCATATTCTCGAAGGGATCGGGAAGCTCGATTTCCTTGGCAACGCTCACGCCGTCCTTGGTAATATTTGGTGCACCGAATGACTTTTCCAACAAAACATTGCGACCCTTGGGGCCCAAAGTTGCCTTTACAGCGTCTGCAAGCACGTCCGCACCATTGATCAACGAAGTCCGGGCATCTTGACCAAAAAGCATTTGCTTGGCCATATCATATATCTCCTTTGGTTATATAACCGTTTGAAAAATAACGTCTTAGGGTA
>DTSJ01000090.1 GCA_012965445.1 Candidatus Hydrogenedentota bacterium | reverse complement strand
ATTCAAAAGATATGAGTCTCGAGGAAACATTGTTTGTTAGGGCGTGGCCCAATTGGTAGGGCATCTGGTTTTGGTCCAGACGGTTGTAGGTTCGAGTCCTACCGCCCTAGCCATTTTCTTCAATACTGATGCAGAGCCACTTATCGAATCCTGCGATTGCGCATGTAACTGCATACGAGTATACAACCTGTGTTAGGGTGGTACGTTGCCATATAGCGATGAAATGAAAATATTCTCCGGCTCAGCCTCGGTTGAATTGACTCAGCGGGCGTGTGCCCATTTGTACGAAGTCAAGGGTGAGGCGACCGTCGGACAGTTCAGCGACGGCGAAGTGAAGATCCTGATCGCGGAGAACATCCGTGGAAAAGATGTGTTTATCATTAACAGCACTGCCCCGGATATCAATCGAAATCTTATGGAACTGTTGATTCTGATTGACGCTTCACGTCGCGCTTCAGCGGCACGCGTTACGGCAGTCCTGCCGTACTTTGGATACGCCCGACAGGATCGCAAGGATCGGCCTCGCGCGCCCATTACGGCAAAATTGGTCGCGAACATGATAACCGTGGCTGGAGCTGACCGTGTCCTGTGTCTGGATCTGCACGTTGAACAGATTCAGGGCTTTTTCGATATCCCTGTAGACCATTTGAGCGGAGATGTTGAGTTCGTGCGGTACCTGAAAGAGACGCGGCCGGAAAATCTGGTTGTCGTCTCCCCTGATACCGGAAGTGTGCGGCGCGCACGCGCGGTAGCCAACCGTCTCAATGCGCCACTGGCAATCGTGGACAAGCGACGGCCGAAGGAAAACGAGTCTGAAGTGATGAACATTATTGGTGATGTCGACGGTATGAATGCGATTTTGTTCGACGACATGATCGACACAGCAGGAACGCTGGTTAAGGCGGCCGAAGCTATCAAGAGCGCCGGTGCCACATCCGTGCGGGCTTGTGCTACGCACGCCGTCTTTAGTGGGGAGGCAATATCCCGCATCAACGACTCGGTTCTTGAAGAGGTCATCGTGAGTGATTCTATTCCGCTTACCGATGCGGGTAAAGCAAACGGCAAAATCAAGGTAATTTCATTCGCGCCTCTCATCGCGGAATCTATCAAACGCATACACGAGGAAAAATCGGTCAGTATTCTCTTTCGATAACGCGTGACCGTTCACAAATAGAGCTAATCCAAACTACACCCTGAAAAAACGAAATCGGAGTAAAGACAAGTCATGGAACTTCAAACATTTACAGTACTGACCCGTTCGGAAAACGGCAAGGGTCCATCGGGACGTTCCCGCGTTGAAGGCAATGTACCTGGAGTGGTTTACGGCGCAGGTAAAGACAACGTAAACATTCTGGCTGGATCAAAAGAGCTTGAATCCCTTCTGCATCAAGGTCACGGTGAACGCGCCATGGTTGAGCTGTCTTGTACAGACAATCCCGATCTGAACGGTCCAGCAATGATTAAGGCTGTTCAGCATCACCCGGTACGCGGAAATGCGCTTCATTTCGATCTGATGCGCATCGACCTCAGCAAGAAGATTGTCACGTTTGTTCAGCTCAAGATGGAAGGGCGCTCGGTCGGCGTTATTGCCGGGGGTATTCTCGATCATAATATTCGTGAGGTGGAGGTCGAATGTCTTCCAATGGATGTGCCTGAATTTTTCATCGGTGATGTCACTGAACTAGACATTGGAGATTCACTGCATGTGAGCGACCTCGTTCAAGTCGAAAATGTGACGATCTTGACCGACTCGGCACGTACTGTGGCCGCAGTCCAACAGCCGCGCGTAATAGAGGAAGAAGTGTCGGAAGACGAAGCAGTTGATGAGGCTGGCGAGGATTCGGAGATAGCAGCTGACGAAGATTCCAGTGTTACTGAAAACGAATAGGTTTCGCTCAAACCAGTGTCCATAAAGCTCGTCATCGGCCTCGGCAATCCTGGTCCTCAGTATAGAAATACCCGGCACAACGTCGGGTTTCAGGTGCTTGACCAACTGGCGGAGGAATTGGGAGTGTCATTCTCCCGCGAAAAGTTTAAAGGGCAGATTGCCGAAGCACGGGTCAACCGACAGAAGCTGCTTCTGCTCAAACCGATGACTTTTATGAACAATAGTGGTGAGAGCGCAGCCCAGGCAGCGAGAAACGGTATTGATGATCCGCAGGAAGTTCTGGTGATTTATGATGATGTGGATCTGCCGCTGGGTAAAATTCGTATTCGCAAGTCGGGGAGTCCCGGTACGCATAACGGTATGAGGTCTGTAATAGAGTATCTCGGTACCAGAGAGGTTCCGCGATTGAGAATCGGGATAGGTTCGGATATCGCGCATGGAGAGCTTGCTGACCATGTCCTGAGCAAATTTCATCCAGATGAGCTGGGAGCGGTAAAGAAGTCAGTGGACCATGCTGTGAATGCTGTGGTCGCCACGTTGAACGGTGACCTGGATGCAGCGATGAACGAATACAACAAACCGTAACGGAGACGTCATGCTGCATATCATCAATATTCTAGTAGACAACAATTTTGGTGTCCTCGCCAGAGTTTCGGGACTCTTCAGTGCCAGGGGATATAACATTGAAAGTCTGTGCGTAGGGATCACGGAAGATCCGACGACATCGCGGATGACAGTAGTTGTCCAGGGTGATGACAAAATAGTCGATCAGATCGTACATCAGCTGAATAAAATGGTGGAAGTGATCGATGTCGCAAACCTGACTGAAGACAGCCACGTTGAGCGTGAACTGGTGCTGGCGAAACTGAATACGGATGCTAAGCGGCGCACACAATTGCTCGAAGTGGTCAATATATTTCGGGCGAAAGTCGTGGATGTCAGCTCTGAAGCCGTGACCATCGAAGCGACCGGCTCAATTGATAAAATTAGGGCGTTCATAGATATGATTCGCCCTTACGGCATAGAAGAACTCGCCCGCACGGGACGTATCGCGCTGGCGCGCACAAGCAACAGTAATCATTAAAACGAACTGGAAGGATTTTCCACATGGCAGCAACGATTTATTACGATAAAGACGCAGATCTCAGCGCACTTGGTGGACAGACCATCGCGATTGTCGGTTTTGGCAGTCAAGGACACGCACACGCGATGAACCTGCGCGACAGCGGTCAGAACGTGATCATCGGACACCACGGTGACGACAGAAGTGCTACATTTCGAGCTGCAAAAGAAGCGGGATTCGATATTTTTCCCGTCGCCGAGGCAGCCAAGAAAGCTGACATAATTCAGATTCTGATTCCAGATACGATTCAGAAAGCCACTTACGAAAACGATATCGAGCCGAACCTTGAGCCGGGCAATTCGATCATGTTCGCCCATGGACTGAACATTCATTTCAAAATGATCACGCCGAGCCCCGAAATCGACGTATTTATGATTGCGCCGAAAGGCCCCGGACATCTCGTTCGCGAAGAGTATGTTGCTGGTGCAGGTGTACCGTGTTTGGTAGCAATCTTTCAGGATGCGACAGGAAATGCGATGAAAAAAGCTCTGGCGTATGGCTCCTCTATCGGGGGAGGTCGGGCAGGGATCATTGAAACGACCTTCCAGGAAGAGACTGAAACTGACCTGTTTGGTGAGCAGACGGTTCTGTGCGGAGGGTCTGCACAGCTAATCAAGGCGGGGTTTGAAGTGCTGATGGAGGCGGGATATCAGCCTGAAATCGCTTATTTCGAAGTGATGCACGAGCTGAAGCTAATCGTGGACTTATACTACCGTGGTGGGTTAAAATACATGAACTATTCCGTGAGCGAGACGGCAGAGTACGGCGGTATGACGGTGGGACCGAAGATTATAACGGAAGATTCGAAAAACGCCATGCGCGAGACATTGAAACATATTCAAAGTGGAGACTTCGCAAGGTAATGTATGGAGGAATACAACTCCGGCGGAGCAAATTTTGCCAAGTTGCGTGAGGAAAATAACAACCATCCGGTCGAAAAGACCGGGGAAGAGCTCAGAAAGATGATGAGCTGGATTCAGTAACATCGCGAGCCGCAACATTGTTGCGGCTCTTTTTTTTTTGACATTTGAAGCCAACGCCGGAGGTCGTTTCGTTGAGAAACCTGCTCGCTCTACAAGAATTGGATAAGAAGATTAACGCGTGTAAAGAGCGCGAGGTTGAGATTCCCAAGCAAAAATCCAAATTCGATATCCATAGAAAACGCCTTCAGAATGAATTGGCGGAACGCGAGGACACGCTCACGAAGCTTACGCTTGAACAGAAGGAGTGTGAGGGGGACATCGAGCAGCATCAGGTTCAAATCCAGCGGTACAACGAGCAGCTCAACACCATCAAGAAGAATGAAGAGTATCAGGCGCTTCTTCACGAAATCGAACGGGAGAAGAAACAAATCGCCGTCCGCGAGGAACAGATCATCGCGATTCTTATCGAATTGGATGAATCCAAGGAGACCCTGGACGAAGACAAGAAGCGAATTAGGAGCGAAACTAAGGGGATAGACTCTGAATGTGCGATAATCGACGATGAACTCAAGGTGGCGGTTCAGCACCGCATGGAGTTGGACGATGAGCGGGCGCCGATTATTTCGAATGTGACCAATGCCCTGATGGCTCGGTACGATAGGCTGTGCAGGAATTACAAAATGGGGCCGGTCGTTGTTCCGATTAACGGTGAGGTCTGTACGGGCTGCCACATGCACATTCTGGCGCAGGTGACCAACGAGGTCATGGCGGGCAATAAAGTGCATGGATGCCAGCATTGCGGGCGATTACTGTATTATCCGCCGAATTTCGAGAATGCTGAAGTCGCGCCGAGTGAAACCTAATTCCTT
>DTSJ01000089.1 GCA_012965445.1 Candidatus Hydrogenedentota bacterium | reverse complement strand
TGCGAGGGGAAACGAAGATGGGCGACAGGAACGACGAATAAGACGGAGACACTGCGAGCCGCCCGTAACTTGGAGCACGAGCATAGGGAAATGCGTATGGGATTGCGACCGATTCCCAAACGTTCCGAAGGTCTGGTTGCCTATAGCCACGTCGCTGAAGAGTATTTGGATTGGGGAAATGCACAGGGTGGCCGACAGGGAGGCCCATGGGGTGCAACGCACGCGCGTATGCGGACAAGGCACCTACGATTCTGGGGACACGAACTTGCTCTTGAGTCCGTTCGTGACTTGGTTGGCAGTTTAGCTCGGGTGGAACGTATATTGCGGGAACTAAAGAGAAAAGGGCGTGCGGGCAAGACTCTTTCCAATTATTCTGAATCGCTATGCGCCTTCTCTGCATGGTGCGTCGATAGAGAATATCTGGAGGAAAATCCGCTCCGGCGTCTCAAGCCGGTGGACACGACACCTGTATCTAACAGGCGCGCGCTCACAGTGGAGGAACTACGGCGGTTACTCCAACATGCGGCTCCAGAACGGGCCTTGTTGTACTCGGTCGCTTGCGTGACGGGACTTCGAGCAAGTGAATTGGCTTCGCTCACAGTTCGAAGTCTGGATGTCCACACATGCGCCCTTAGACTCGACGCCGCGCACACAAAGAACCGGAAGCCCGGGTTGCAGCCGCTGCCTGAGAGTCTGATGCTGACGCTTCTCGACGTGGCTAATCTCAAGCATGAGAATGAGCCGCTCTTGGAGGTACCTTTGCAAACGGCCCGCGAGATGGAAAAAGACCTCAAAGCCGCCGGGATTCCGAAGACTACCGACGAAGGCAAGGTGGATTTCCACGCGCTTAGAACCGCATTTGCCACGATGGTGTTTGAAGAGGGGGCAAGTGTTAAAGAAGGACAAACGCTAATGCGTCACGCAGACCCGAATATAACGATGAATACCTATGCAAGAACCCGCGACGAGCGGCTGGCATCGATAACAGATTCGATAGCGAATCGGATCGGCATCGAGGAAAAGTGTGCAATAGATGTGCAATCGCACGCCATGCGGCCTGAAGGAAAGACCTTAAACACTTACTCAGAAAGGCGTTACGCCAAAAAGGTAATGGTGCGCGAGGGGGGAATCGAACCCCCAAGCCCCGAAGGGCACTAGATCCTTAGTCTAGCGCGTCTGCCAATTCCGCCACCCGCGCGTGAGTGAGGGCGAATCTTACAGGACTGCGCGGGATCGAGTCAACTTTGTGACGATTATCAGCAGCAATGAACGACACTCTGCGTTGATTTTCAGGCCATTAAATGGGGAATCAGTCAGACTGATCGATGAAGACGGCCAGGCGATCTTCTATGATTTGCTGTATCGTGCTGATGTCGTTGTTGACACCTTCGGTGAGTGTACTCAGGGCTGTGAGGATATCCTGCGCCTCTTCTATATCCCTGTTGGATTGCTCCGCCGATGAGTTCTGCGAAGGCTTCGCGTGCTTCTCTTCCCCGGAGTTCGGCGTAAATCACCTGGTGGTGGATGATGGATTACAACGAAGAACCCCCTCACACCGCTACAAATCGCGTTCCACCAACCGTCTACAGAATGCAAATCGAACAACAATTGAACCCAGAAAACTCTACTTTAGAACTGTGTCCTTGACAGGGAAGCTTACAGAGGGAGTCGGTGGCAGTTTCAAGGCTAAGTCTGGTGTAGTGGTGTGATAGGTGAATTTGAGGTGTCGGGGGGCTGTGGATTATGATGGTCGGAGTTGGGGTCTTTCTATGAGTGAGAGTGGACATATTGCTTCTATCCGGCTTTTGCCGGAGGACGTGGCGAACAAAATTGCTGCCGGTGAGGTGGTGGAGCGTCCTGCTTCTGTGGTGAAGGAGCTGGTTGAGAATGCTCTGGATGCGGGGGCTACACGAATTTCGGTGCGTGTTGTCGGGGCCGGACGTCATCTTATTGAGGTGATTGATAACGGGCACGGGATGAGTGAGCAGGATGCGCTGTTGGCGATTGAGCGTCATGCTACGAGCAAGATTCGGACGGCGGATGATCTGGACGAGATCAGTACGCTTGGTTTTCGGGGGGAGGCACTGGCGAGTATTGCTTCCGTGTCGCGATTTGAGCTGGTGACGCGCCGTGCGAAAGACGAGTCGGGTACGCAGATTCATATTGACGGCGGGATATTAAGAGACACGGGTGAGGCGGGGGCGGCGGTGGGTACACGGATTTCGGTGAACCGTCTTTATTTTAATACGCCTGTGCGTGCGAAGTTTTTGAAGGGGATGACGACGGAGCTGGGGCATTGTATCGATGCGGTGCAGCGTCATGCTTTGTCGCATGTCGGGGTCGGGTTTCAGTTTGTTCATAATGAAAAGATGCTGTTGGACATACCTGAGGCGGCGACGCTGCGGGAGCGTGTTGCGCTGATCTGGGGCCTGAAGTTCGTGAATGAAATGCTTGAGATCGAGGGGGAACAGGCTGGATTTACGGTGACGGGGTTTACTGGCAATCCGGGATTGAATCGAAGCACGCGGAGTCATCAGTTTTTCTTTATGAATGAGCGTCCTGTCAAGAACCGTTCGCTGCAGTTTGGGTTTGAGGACGGCTATTCCGGGCTGGTGACGATCGGTCGGCATCCAGTGGGAATCGTGATGGTGAGTACGCATCCGCGTTTCGTGGACGTGAATATTCATCCTTCGAAGCGTGATATACGCTTTCGGGATGAGCGCGCAGCGCGTGATGCGATTCGGGATATAGTAAGGCGATCGCTGGAGGACATTCGGAGTGATCGGGAGGAGGTTCGGGTTGTCGCTCAGGAGCGATCGGGTCAGTCGAATATCCTTTCTTTTGAGAAGGCGCGGGGGGAGTCAGCAGCGGTTGCGGCTTCTGAGCCTGCGGGTGAGGCGGATGCGCCTGTTGCTGAGGAACGGCGTGAGTTTATTCGTCAGGAAGAGGTGGTCGGTCAAGAGGCAGGGTCGGCGCAGTTCGAGGCGGCTATTGTGAATACTGAGGATGCGGCGGATACGCCTGTGGAGCAAACGGAGTTTTTACCGGATGAGGGGTTTTCGGCTGTTGCGCCAGAGGCGGTATATAGGGCGGGTGAGCCTACGGGGAGTGATGTGACTATGCAATTGTTTGATACTTATCTGCTGGTGCCTGAGGATGATCGGCTGTTGATTATCGATCAGCATGCGCTGCACGAGCGCTTGAATTATGATTTGCTGATGGCTGAGCTGCGGGACAAGGATTATGCTTCGCAGCAGTTGGCAGTGCCATTGCTGATCGATGTGCCGCCTTCTTCGGCGCGACTGATTGAGACGAACCTTGAGTTGTTTGAGAGTCTGGGAATCGAGATTGAGTCTTTTGGCGGGAACACTTTTCAGGTCACGTCGATTTGCCATCTCTATGAAGAATCAAAGGTCGGCGATGCCGTTTATCAGATTCTCGATGAGTTGTCACAGGGAAATTTGTTTGACCGGGAGGATTTTTTGTCGGACTTTATGCGTGTGGCGACGCAGGCGTGCCGGGCGAGCGTGAAGGCGGGGGACAAGTTGTCTTTTGAGGAGAAGCAGGGGCTGATTGACGGGTTTCGACGGCTGCGACCGCCGTATACGTGTCCGCATGGGCGCCCGATTATCACGGAGCTGACGCTGATGCAGATGGAGAAGAGTTTCCGGAGGCGTCAGTGATCCAGGTTGTTGCTGTGGTAGGGCCTACGGGTTCGGGGAAGACCGCGCTGGGGATAGAGATTGCGGATGCCCTGGAGACGGAGATCATTTCTGCGGATTCGATGCAGTTTTATAGGGGTATGGAGATTGGGACGGGGGCACCGAGCGCTGACGAACTGGCGGCGGTGAAGCATCATTTTATCGGGCATTTGACGCCTGATCAGGAGATGAGTGCCGGGGATTATGAGATTGAGGCGCGAAGTGTGGTGAAAGCGCTGAATGAGGCGGGGAAGCCTGCTGTGGTTGTGGGCGGATCGGGCCTTTATGTGCGTGCGTTGATTGACGGGATGTTTGACGGGCCTGGCAAGGATGAGGGGATTCGACGAGTACTTGAGGCTGAGGCTGAAGATTCGGGGATTGCTACGCTGTATGGGAGGCTTGAGGCGATTGACCCAGAGTATGCTGAGGTGATCAGCAGTAATGATTTACGGCGGACTGTCCGGGCGCTGGAGATCTATGACGTATCCGGGGAAAAGGCGAGCGATCTTTATTCGCGACATCAGGCTACGCGGAAATCTCTGGATGCGGTGCAGTTTGCGATTGATTATCCCCGTGAGGAGCTGTATGCGCGGATCAATCGTCGGGTAGACCAGATGCTTGAGATGGGGCTAATTGGGGAGATTGAGCGTCTTGAGAAGGAGGGATATTCGAAGGACATTATGCGTTTGAAGTCGCTTGGGTATCGGGAGATGCTTTCTTATGTGAAGGGGGAGCGTGAATATGAGGACTCCGTTGAGCTGATGAAAATGCACACGCGGAGATATGCGAAACGTCAGTTGACTTGGTTTCGCGGTGATTCACGGGTGCGATATCTCGATTCGAGAACGCATACAACAGGAATGTTTCGCCTGAAACACGTGATGGGGGTTGTGAAGGCGGGAATGTAGCGCGTTGAAAATTGACTTTACGGGTGTAGAAATATCATATTGACGGATGATTCTAATTTTCTACTAGAGGAGTTCTTTTCATGTCTCAGTTTTCGCGTATATTGGCTTCGGCGCTTGTTCTGGTGTCTCTTTCGGCAGTTTCGTCGGCCCAGTCCAATCCTTCGCAAGACGCTCAATCTCCCCAATTAGCCCCATCTCA
>DTSJ01000088.1 GCA_012965445.1 Candidatus Hydrogenedentota bacterium | reverse complement strand
CCCTATAAATAAAGGCTATAAATGGTGGAGGTAGACGGGCTTGAACCGACGACCTCTTCGCTGCCAGCGAAGCGCTCTCCCAACTGAGCTATACCCCCACGCAGGGTGCCGAAGGACGAATGCCTCCGGTCAAAGTCCGTGTATTATACAGTGCAGTCGCTTTCCTCATCAATTCATACTTCGTGTTCTTAATACCTCGTTTCCCTGGCGTCGATATCGCGGATGGAATAGTACCGTCGAAACTACTCCCATACCCCCGGATCCTTTATTCTTCGAACCACTTAAACTGCTCGCGAAGGGCAACGACTGCGCCCACAATAATAATCGCCGGAGACCCGATGCCTTCTTCAGCACAACGTTCCGCAATACTTCCTAGAACGCCTGTAATCGTACGTTGTTCCTGCCGGGTTGCCCACTGTACAACCGCTACCGGCGTGTTTGACGCATGACCACAGCCAATCAAGCGCGTCACCATCTCATCCATCGTTTTCATGCCCATGTATATCACCAGTGTACCCTTCGTCGACAAGCGTTCCTGCGACACCGATTCCATCGCCTCCCGCCCCGTAATAAAGGTCACGCTCGAAGACAGCTTTCGATCCGTCACTGGTATTCCGGCGTATGCCGGGCCTGCAATTCCCGCCGTTACGCCGGGTACGATTTCGTAGGGGGTATCAGCATCGTTCAGTGCGGTCAGTTCCTCGCCAATGCGTCCGAACACCGTCGGATCGCCGCCCTTGAGCCGGACCACGGTGCGTCCCTCGTTCGCGAGTTTCACCAAAAGCACATTGATGTCATCCTGGACGAGCGAGTGATTACCCGCCCGTTTTCCGACGAAGATGTGCTCGGCTTGAGGTGCAAAATTCAGAATGGAATCGTTAACGAGATTGTCATAGACCACGTCGTCAGCGGCTTCCATCAGTTCTTTGCCGCGAAGCGTAAACAAACCCGGATCGCCGGGGCCCGCGCCAACGAGATAGACTTTTCCTTTCGAAACATCTGTCATCGTAGTCAGTCCCATTTCGGCGTGAAATGTTCGGGGATGGATTCAGGACGCGCAAGCAGTTCGGACACCAGCGTTTGCAGGGCATCGTTGTCGGAAGCTACAAACAATTGTTCTCCCTCCTCTGAAGCAAGGTAGGTGTTAAAGCGCATACGAAGCTGCAGTTCGGAGATCGCTGCCTTCGACCGTTCACGCGCATCACAAAGAAAATGCAGGTAATCGTTTACATGATCCGGAACGAGTCCGCCGATTTCGCGGCGAATGCGGGCGCCATACGATGGGGAAAGGCCATTGGTGGACACTGCGATACGCAGATCTCCCAAGTCCAAAAGCGCGGGCGTTCCGAACGCGCCTTTGGATGCGTCGTCCGCCACGCAGAACCAGATGTTCTGCCCGGAGCAGATATCGGCAATGTGATGATTTACATCTGGATGATTCGTCGCAGCATGAACGAGAAACATGCCCTCGATATCCACGTCTTCAAACTTACGCTCATGTCGTGCATCCAAGGATAGTTCGTCGAAGCCATCATGAAACGACGAACTTACGACCGTCACCTTTGCACCTGATACCACAAGAGAGTGCGTCTTGTGCAAAGCGATAGGCCCGCCACCAACCACGAGGCACGGCTTGTCTTCCAGGTCGACTTGCATGATGTAAGGCTGAGTGCGCATCAGTCGAACTCTACTTTCTTCTGGATATCGTGCTTTTTGAGACGATATTGAAAGGTTTTGTAGGTCAACCCGAGCAACTCGGCGGCTTCTTTTATGCGACCGCCAGAGCGTTCCAGCGCCTGACGCATCAAATCCTCTTCGAGGTCTTCCAGATGCACGCCACCAGCGGGAAGAACGATATCACCGTAATCCGCCGACGATTGGGCGAACTTCTCTGGAAGCTGTCCAACAGCAATCGTAGCCGCGTCGGTCAGCACGAAAATTTGTTCCAGCGTGTTCTCCAGTTCCCGGACGTTCCCCGGCCATCGGTAATTCTCAAACATGAGTAGAGCATCCATACTTACTTCCGGTGCAGGCTTACCTGTCTTCCCTCCAAGCTTGTCGCGAAAATGCTGAATCAGAAGCGATAGATCTGATGCGCGTTCGCGCAAGGCCGGAAGCGCGATATTCAGAACATCCAGCCGATAAAAAAGATCCTCCCGAAACTCCCCGCTCGCGACGCGTTTCTGCAGGTCTCGGTTGGTGGCGGCAATAACGCGTACATCCACCTGAATCGTGCTGCTCGCGCCAATAGGCTCCACTATACCGTCCTGCAGCACGCGCAGCAGTTTCGCCTGACTCTCCAGAGGCATGTCCCCGATTTCATCCAGAAAAATTGTACCCCCGTCTGCAAGCGCGAACTTCCCCTTCCGGCTCGTATCCGCTCCGGTAAACGCGCCTTTTTCATGCCCGAACAACTCGCTTTCCACCAGCGTATCCGGAATCGCCGCACAGTTCACCACCACGAAAGGCTTGTCCTCGCGCGGCCCGTTAAAGTGTATATGCCGCGCCACCATCTCCTTGCCAGTGCCAGATTCGCCGCGAATCAGCACCGTCGTAGTCAGCGGCAGCGCACGTCGCATGATGTCGAATACCTGCTGCATCGCGTCGCTGTTCCCGATGATGTTGCCCAGCGCTACGGTGTCATGCACCAGTTTTCGGAGTTGTTCATTTTGCAGCTTGAGGTCATGTTTCTCGAGTACTCGCTCAATCACCATGAGCAATTCGTCTTTATCGAACGGCTTCGAAAGATAATCGGTAGCTCCTTCTTTCATCGCACGAACAGCCGTCTCCACCGAGGCATGCGCAGTCATCACCACCACTTCCGTTTCCGGCCGCAGACGTTTGGATTCCTGAAGCAACTGCAGCCCGTCCATCTCCGGCATCCTCATGTCCGTCAGCAGCAAATCAAAAGTATCCGCCTCAAGCTGCGCCAAAGCCGTAACACCGGAGTCGGCGGTGGAAACGGAATAGTCCGCGTCGGACAGGATATCAGCAAGAATATCGCGCTGAACCTGATCGTCTTCCGTAACGAGTATGCTGCACTTCATCCTGATTCCCCTACAGCCGATACGATTCCAAACATGTAAAACTCCTGCTACGAAATAGACTCCTTCAGGATATCAAAGGCTATACAGGAACTTCGACGAAGCGGTGTTCGATCGACTCGCCATTCAACGTATATACACGAAATCCCTTTTCCTTCGTCCCGTCAAAATTGCTGCGTGTCGTGCTGCAGCAGACCGTGGTAGTAAACAGAATACCGTTGCGTTCTTCAATCTGATTGCCGTGGTAATGCCCACTCGCGACCATTCTCAAATCGTGGTCCTTGAACAGATCAAGTACCTGCTCCGCATTCGACACCCTATAGGCGCGCGTACTCGGATTAAAAGGATGGTGCGCGAACAATGCAATCGGTTGATCTTCCCGAATGCCTTTGATCTGCTCCGAGAGCCACTTCATCCGTGCCGCAGGAATCGTTACATCGCTTGCGGTGCCGTTGCAGGTGTCGAGCCCAAGAAACACCCACCCTGTCTGTGCCTGGTGCCACTGCCGCCTCTCGAAAGCAGCGTCATAATGAACATAGCCGTTGGCGGTCGTCGGATCATAGTCGTGGTTACCCGGAACGCAGAAATAGGGAACTCTGAGTTTTTCCAGGGCAGCCTCGGCAAGTTTCATCTCCATTCGAGTACCGTCAGACCCAAGATCGCCAATGATCACAGCAAATTCAACTTCCTTGATCGCGTTGATTCGTATCACTGCCTCATTCACGATATCGACGCTCGGCGCGTCCTTGACATGAATATCGTTAATTGCCGCAAACGTGATCGTATCGTCTGCCGCGAACGTATTGGTGCTGAATCCTAGACCCGCAGAAAGCCCAAGTCCCGCCGTGAGTCCGATAAACTGTCTACGCGTTACACTCATGATCGTTCATCTCCTCAAGCACTGTGTCCGCCACTCGCCGCGTTTTCTATGGTAAGCTGTTATCGTTGAAGTGGTACAATCCTCATTATAACGCAAACAATCGACAGGTGCCTATATGAGCAAAGAATCGACACAGGTAGTGGTCCTCGGCGGAGGCCCCGCCGGTTATGCAGCCGCCTTCGCAGCCGCAGACCTCGGCCTCGAAGTGACCCTCGTGGAACTCGACACCAATCCCGGCGGCACATGCCTGTATCGCGGATGTATCCCCTCAAAAGCCTTGCTCCACGTAGCCAAAGTCATCCACGAAGCCGAAGAAGCCACGCACTTCGGTCTGAAATTCGCCAAACCCAAAATCGATATCGACCGCGTACGAGAAGCCACCCAGGATGTCGTTAAAAAAATGACCCGAGGCCTCGGACAGCTCTGCAATGCCCGCAAGGTCGCCTATATTCAGGGCCGTGGCTCATTCATCGGCTCAAACGACCTCCACATCAGCCACGCAAACGGTTCTTCAAAGAAACTCGCCTTCGAATACGCCATAATCGCCACGGGTTCACGCCCCACCACAATCCCGCACCTCCTGCTCGAGTCCGACCGCATGATGAATTCGACTGACGCGCTTGAGCTCAAGGACATCCCGAAGACACTCCTCGTCATCGGTGGTGGCTACATCGGACTCGAACTCACCACCGTCTACGCAGCCCTCGGCTCGAAAGTTACCGTCGCCGATATCGCGCCCACGCTTCTCGCTGGTGCCGACCCGGATCTCGTCAAACCCCTAGCCGCCCGCATGAAACAAATCTGCGACAAGATCCACCTCAACGCCAGCATCGAAAAAGTACAGGAAACCAAAACAGGCATCAAAGTCACCTGGTCCGGCCCGA
>DTSJ01000087.1 GCA_012965445.1 Candidatus Hydrogenedentota bacterium | reverse complement strand
GACAGGTCACAAGTTCGAGTCTTGTATCGCCCAATGGCCCCCTACAGTGTACGTTGAGCGGGGTAAATCCGTGTAAACATCACACGATCTATTTGCGTAAGGAAAAATTCATTTCAGCAGGCCCTCCCGGCGGTCCAGCCGCCGCATCGAACGCCAGAAACAGAGTAGACCGAGCAGCGAGAAAGCAATTTTGTTGTACACCAAAGTCCTGACCCAAATGAACGACTCTTCATTGACCGGCTTGTCGAATGGATTGAGGTAGGGATACACGACAGTTTGGGAAAGTCCTTCTGATGTAAGGAAGACGAAACCTAGAATGGCGGTGACGCACATTCCCGCGGCGTTCGCGCTCTTGACGAAAACCGACAGAAACATTGTGAGGCTCGCGAAGAAGAAAATCGGTGGCAGCACGTTCAGCAGCGCCAGAAAGACCGGAACATCGACCACGACAATTTTCGTCGTAACGATCAACACGACTGCAAGCAGGCCAAGGGAGAACATGAGTGTCATAAACTTGATTATCCACAGGCGGTAGACCGAGACCGAGACTGTAAAAAGGGTCTCGATCAAGTTCGCATCTCGCTCCTTGGAAATAATATCCATCGAAAAGAGAACCGCTATCAATGTCAGCGGCATCCACACGACCAACGGCAGCGCCTGCGTCACCGAGACCTGATCCTCGGACTTGACCGCAATCAAGCACACGATAACGACGTATATCAGCGTTCCTAGAAATATCCAAATGGCCTTGCGTCCAAAAACGATTTTCAAGTTTATCCGCGTGTACAGAAGGATTATGGACAGCTTCGCCATTAGGCTGAGATTTCGAAATGATTTCATCCTGACCTACCCCGGCTGTCCGGCTGTTCTCAGAAGATATACGTAGGCGTCTTCAAGAGTAGGTTCCACAATCTGGCCCTGCAGCGCCTCATCCCGCGCGTTTACATAGCGCAGGCGAATACCCTCCTCTTCGGTCACCTGCGATATGATATCGACTTGATCCAACAGACTACTTACTTCAGAAGGCTCGACTACCTTCTCGTGTACTTGGCCGTCGGCGACACGCACGAGATCTTCAGGCGTACCGCGAAACACGACCCGGCCTTTGTTCAAGACTGCCAATTGATGACATGCGCTCATCACGTCCTCAGTAATATGAGTCGAAAACACGACGATGCGGTCTTTGCCGAGTTCGGCAAGTAGATTTCGGAAGCGTATGCGCTCGATCGGATCGAGACCGGCGGTTGGTTCGTCCACGACAATGATTTTTGGAAGGTGGAGGAGCGTTTGCGCGATTCCAACGCGTTGTTTCATGCCGCCGGACAGTGACGAGATCTTATCTTGTTTCCGGTCTTCAAGGTTCACGTCCCGAATGACTTTTTCGATCAGGCTCACTCGCTCTTCCTTCTCGAAGATGTCGTTCAACATCGCGTAGTATGTCAGGTAATCCCAGATGGTAAAGTCTTCGTATAATCCGAAATGCTGCGGAAGATAGCCCAGAATGGGCTGCACGTCTGCACGGAGATTGGCAGTATTGCGACCGTTAATCTCTATGCACCCACAAGTTGGCTCGTAGATGTTACAGAGAATGCGCATAAGTGTCGTCTTGCCCGCACCGTTTGGCCCCAACAAACCGAACATGCCCTTGCCAATCTCAAGGTTCACTCCCGTAAGCGCATGAACTTGAGGCTTGACTCCGGCGACAATGGGTATGCTGAGTGCGCGCCGCTTTATCATGCCCCAGAAGTTTCGCGGGATTACAGGTGTTACTCCGGTCTGGCGCGCGACGAGGGCGATGTCGGCTATCCAATGCAGGAACATACCGATTGCGAGGAAAAGCAGTGTGATCCAGAGTTGTGCGCGCAGTTCCCAATAGAAATATGCAATCCAGAGCAGGGTTGGCACTCTTAGCGCGGTACGCCAGAAAAGACGGCGGAGTTTCGACGGATGATGATCCAGAGTCAGGAACATGCTGCCTTCGACGAGCATGCCGCATGATTTAACGAGATCATAGAGCGCCAGCCATGACGCGCTCATGACGAGGAACCGCCAGAAACCAGCATCAAAGTAGGTGTGAAAGAATATCAGGAGACCGTAAAACGGCACTTTCCACAGAAAGTCCTCGCGAATATGATCTCTGTTGACAATAGATTCACCGCGCGCGCGCATACCTGCTTCGCGCCGTTCCTTGATTTTCAGATCCCGAGCCAATGGCCCGTCGGCGCCATAGTGTTTGGTCAAATTGGAAATTGTGATGTGTAAGTCTTCATCCTGGAATACACTGACTCGTTTGACATACGTCACGGCTTTTATAGTGAACCAAATCAGCGCAGCAATCGTAAAGAATGCTGTTGGTGTCAGAATTATCCTCCAAGCCCAGGAATCGACCCAGCCAGCGCGTAGAAAGCCGAAATAAAACAATGCCGCGGTGGCTCCTAGGGCCAGGGAAATACCCCATGCGCGGATACTCCGCAGCCATCGCACAATGTCTCCGAGGCTCAAGTACATTGCCGGAATGAAACCAAGAGTGAAAAAGGTTGAGGCAATAAGGCCGAAGATGATGGTGATTGCGAACGGGGGCCAAACCTCCGATTGACCACCCCGCCGTATAGCCAGCGGCAGCATTGCCAAAATCGTGGTCGCCGTCGTCATCATAATTGGGCGAAACCGATTGCGACCTCCTTCGAGGACGGCGCGGGAGCGGCTATAGCCCTGCTGGACCAAACGCCTGGATTGACCAAGTGTAAGGATTGCGTCGTTCACTACGATTCCGACAAGCATAACGAATCCCGCAAAGACCATGGGATTGGCCAAGCCAGTCTGTGTAATTACGAGTCCCCACAGCGCCCCGGCCATTGCCAGCGGCAGCGTCGCCATGACGCATATAGGCGTGCCGATGTCCTCGAACAAGCCAGCCAACAGGAGGAATACACAGATGACTGCGGCGATCATGGTCCACCGAACCGAATAGTCTTCCTGCTCTTTGTGCACGATCTTGACGTTGTAGCCAGGGGGAAACTGCATCGCCGCAATTACGTCGTCCACCTGCGACTGAAGCAATTCCAGCCGCGTCGAAGAGCGAACCAGTTCGGTTCTGAAACTGTAGCTGACCCAAATCTCGTGCTGCTGGTTGCGGCGTGTGATGCGCTTCGACGTCTCGCCCACTTTGATTTCAGCGACTTCGGCAAGCTCGACATACCTTCCTTCTGAAGTCCTCAGGCGCATTCGCTCGAGATCATTGATCGTTCGCGATCTGCTCTCCTTGGTTCGTATCAGTATATTGATGTCCTGGTTTCCACTTCGAAACGGCACCAGCTGGTCGTTTCCGCTGCGGCGAGACAGCTGTACAATGCCCGCCATGTCGGCCATTGTCATGCTCCACTTCGCCATCAGCTCGGGCCGTCCCTTGACCCTGAGCTCCGGGCCTCCCGGGACACTTGCGAGCCTAGGCGCCCACATTTCCTTTTCGAATGCTCTTTCCAGACGCTGTTGAATTTGCCGCCCGATCAATTCCAGAGTCTCGGGATCCTCGCCTCGAATCTCGATGTGTTCGCTTGAGCCGCCCGCCTGAAGCGCGTCCTCTGAAGACCGACCAACATTGTTGTTGAATTGATTCGCCCGCCGGGCATCTCGAACCCTGTTTCCCCTCAGTCCCTCAATTGTTTCCACCCTCTTTTCAATCTGACGCTTTATGCCCCCGATGTCCAGATCGACTGTTCTGTCCTCCACATCAAGGAACTCAATGGTCACTTGCGCTCGTTCATCGTCGACTGTTGAATGCACCATATCGACGTCCGGAAAATCGAGACCGATTTCCTCGAGTGTTTGGCTCAGGTTACTCGCCGTCTCGATCGGCGTGCCTCTTGGAAACTCGATGAAGTACTCTATACTGTCAGCCGTTTGATTTTGCTCAAACAACGAAAGTGAAATCGGAAGACAGATGATAATGCTGATAAAGAAAAAGACTACCGTGAGCACCATAGCGAATGCGCGACGGCGAAGCACCGCTTTTAGCAACGCCACGTAGATTTCGAGAAAGCGGTTATCGCGGCGTTCGGAAGGGACCTGCGCATCGATAGTGCGAGCCGCCAGCATCGGAACGAGCGTCAAGGAAACGAAAATCGAGACTAACAAGGGCGCGCCAATCGAGTAGACGAGCTCCTCCATAATGAGCCGGAATTCGTTCGCTTCCAGGAAGAAGATCGGCAGGAACGCGATCAATGTCGTTCCTGTCATCGCGATAATCGGTATGGTTACTTCCCGGGTACCCTGGACTGCAGCGTCCAGTCCATTGACGCCCTTGGCGCCCAGTCGGCAGGTATTCTCGATCACAACGACACTATTGTCCACGAGCAGGCCGATTGCGAAGGCGAATCCGATTAAGGAAAGCAAGTTGATTGACAGGTCCGCGAAGTACATTAAATTGAATGTAATGAGCAGCGATACCGGAATCACGATTAGAATGATCGAGACGGTGCGCAGACGCTTCAAAAATACGAGTAATACACCCAGGGCAAGAGCGACGCCAAATAGCGCGAGCTGTTCCACACGCCGAACGGCGGACGCCACGATATCTGCTGCATCCATCAGGATGCGAATTGAAACTTCCTGTTCTGCGAGGTCTTCGTTCAGGCTGTCAATCTTTGCGTAGACTTTATCGGCGACGCGCAGCATGTTTGCCATGCTGTCCTTGCGAACGACCAACATCACAGCACGTTCACCGTCGACGATGAGGTTGAATATGTCGTCAACCTAGTAAAAATAATAGAAATAAAAACAAAAAACCAATGCGTGTAATCATTTTAATTTTTACTGTACAC
>DTSJ01000086.1 GCA_012965445.1 Candidatus Hydrogenedentota bacterium | reverse complement strand
CGCAGTGCCGGGATTGGACTATCTGGCATTGGGGCATTTCCATAGGTTGCAGGAAATCAAAGGCGATTTTGATACGAAGGTGAATTATTCGGGTTCACCGGAGGGATTGAGCTTTAAGGAAAGTGGTATGCACCATTTTCTGGAAATTGAGTTCGATGATAGCGGAACAAAGGTCACTCCGAAAGCATCTTCGCGCAATGTGTACATTGATGAAGCCATCGCGTGTGACGAACTTAAGTCTTCACATGAGGTTATTGAGGCGATTCGCGCGCTCGCCAAGTCAGTAGATGCTCGACCAATTGGACGGATCACTCTGACGGGTTCTTGTGAAGCATCGATTCAGAATGAAACGGGGCTTGTTTACGATGCGGCGGCCATCGAATATGAGTATCTGAATCTGATCGATGAGACTGCGCCTGTTGAGGACTACGACGAACTTGCTCGGGAGGATACGAGCCTGGGCGCGCTGGTGAGCACGTTGAATCAGGAGATTCCGGAAGCTCAGGATGAGGCCCGTGCAGAGATGCTGAGGCTGGCGCGGAAGTTGGGTGTGGCGGCTTTTCGCGATCGAAACGTAGAGATTCACGGACTCGAACGGGGATAGAGCAGCACTGAGTTTATGCGATTTACAAAGATACATATTGATGGTTACGGACGGTTTAACGATGTGGAAATCGAATTGACTCCAGGCCTCCAGATCATTGCTGGTCCGAACGAGCACGGCAAATCCACTATTCGCCATTTCATCGGCGATATGCTGTATGGTCAAAAACGCAACGCAACGAAGCGGATCTACGAAGATTCCAATGAACTGCGCGCGCCGTGGACGGGAGCCGAAACCTACGGGGGGCGCCTCTGTTACGTTCTTGACGATGGTGACGAGATTGAGGTGCATCGTGTATTCGATAAAAACAATGAGAAACTAACGGTCTTTAATCGTACTGCGGCTCAAGACATCACTGGAGACTTCCCGATCCTGAAGAATCGAGAATCTACTTTTGCCGAGCATCATTTGAATATGACGAAGTCGGTCTTTCTGGGTATGGCGACAATTTCACACTTATCGCTTACTGAGCTGGGCGACAAGGACGCCCTGATTCGAATTCGTGAATGCCTTTTGTCACTTACGGACTCCGGAAATGAATCGGGTTCGGCGGAAAAAGCGATCGAATGGTTGAATGCACGGATCGCCTCAATTGGTCAGAGAACGTCTCGTACGAAACCGCTGCCGATGACGCGAAATCGACTGGCGGAGTTACAACAGGAGTATCAGAAGGTATTCGATGCGTATCAGGAGATTAAGGTAATCGATAAACAGAACTTGACGGTAATGGAGGAAATCGGCAGGCTGTCGAACCAGAAGGGTGAATTGGAAAACGCTTTGCAACAGAGCCGTGCACAGGAATGTATGAATCTGCTTGAGAAAGCGAATGTACTGACTGAGGAAATTGATTTATGTGCCCGGGAGAGTATGTTGTTAGCCCCGAACCGGGACTTTCCTCTGGAAGATAATGAGCAAGTTGCACAACTTCATACCCAGTATGAATCGTCAGTCGTGCAGGTGGAGCGAACGGAATCGTCGATACAGGATTTGCAGGGACAGATCGACGAGACGCTGGATCGGTTGTCCAACGAGGGCGTGTTGGTCATGAAGGAAGCAGATCCTGAGTTTGAAACGCAACTTGCGGATCTGGAAGCGGAGATTCAGGGGCTGAACTACCGTATTGAAGAGACGAAAGGGTTGAACGCGCGGTGTCAAAAGGGGTATATGGACGCGCAATCCGAGCTGGCGGCGCTACCGGATTTCAGCCAGTTTGCCGCAGAGCCGATTGAACGAATTACGAAACTGACGGCTGCTTCTGATGCAGCAGGTAGAATGCGAGATGAGGAATCGACTCAAAAGCGGCATATCAGCGAACTCCTGGAGCAGAAACAGGAGCAGATTGAGCTTCCCAAGGAGCTGTTTGCTGAGTATTCCGATTTCGTCGCTGTGTTGCGTAGTCACGAAAGCATGACGACGGAAAACGAGGATAAACTGGCTGACCTGTATGGCGAATTGGAGGAGTTGAAGCACGATATTGATGATCGCGAGACCCGAATGCCGGGTCTGTTCCTTTCTACGTTTTTTTGGCTGATAGTCGTCATCGTTGTTCTTGTTGTGGAACGGTTGACGGGGAATGCGATTCTTTTTCTAATCGCGGGATTGGTCGCAGCGATTTTTTCGCTTTCGGGGTTGATGGCTCTTTTTTCGCGCCGACGTATTGATCGGGAAATATATCGGTTGGCATCTATTGAATCGGATATTGAACGGTATGAATTGACGCTTAAAAAAGATACTGAACAGTTCGATACTATTCGAGAAGCAACGCATTGCGAATCACTTCGCGAAATTGAAGCAGTGTATGAACAGTATGTCGGTAACCGAGCGGAACGCGACAGGATTCAGGATCATCTGGAGTTACAGACAGAGCGTGAGGCGGATGCAGTGGCGCATGCGACGGAACTTTTTGTTGAACTGCAATCGATATTCGAGGAAATCGGCGGACACCTCGAATCCGAGGAAGATGTAAATTCAGAAGCAATGCAGGCGATCGGGCGCTATCAGGAATATCGAGACACGAAGCGCAGGGGCAATGAAAACCGGGACGCGTTGAATCGGTATATTGAAGAACTTGAAGATTTGGAAATCAAACTGAATCGCGTGAAGGCTGTAGAGCGGGAGCTTTCGCTTGAGGTGAGACAGTTTCTACGGGACAATCATTATGATGAAGAGAGCCAGCATGAAAGCGCGCTGAAGGCGTTGCGGGCGTATCGAATCCGGAGCGCTCAAGTACGTCATCGGCAAGGCGATGTTGAAGTCATCCAAGGCCAGATTAAAGTACTGAGGCAGAGTCTGGAACGGGAGCAGGAGCATGGGAACGAGTTTCGAACTGAACTTGAAAAGCATCTGGTCGAAGCGGGTGCCGACTCGATAGAGGAGTATTTGGAGAAATTTTCGAACGCGCAGCGACATCAGGATCTCCGGCTTCGACGTTTTCAGTTGGAAGAACAGCTTAGTGCTTTGCTGGGTGATGAGACGATTAATTCGTTGAATGAAAGAGTGACGGATTATTATGATCCAAATAGTCCAGAGTCGCGCACGCCGGATTTTATTCGAAAAGAGTTGTCCGGGAATCAGGAACTTCTTGAGGCCAAGCGTAAGCGCGAACAATCTCTGCAAATATTGATGGCTGAACGTGGTGCGGGTCTGCGTTCTTTGAATGAGGTTGATGAAGAACGGGATGCGACAATGAAACGGCTATCGCAGCTTGAGCTGGAACTCCAGGCGGCCAGCTACGCAGCAACGGTTATGGAAGACGTTACTCAGAAGCGTCATTCGAAAATCGCACCGCAACTTGCGGAGCTTGCAAGCCTGTATTTGAGCACGATTACCGACGATGCATACAATGAACTCCTGATAAATCGCGATATGCAGGTCAGCATTCGAATTCCGCAGACGCAGGCGCTAAACCAGGATCCAGAACGTCTTCTGAGCAAGGGTACCGTTGATCAGATTTATCTGTCGCTCCGGCTGGCAATGGTCAAGACGATGAGCGAGGATGCCGAACAGATTCCGATGGTGTTGGATGATCCTTTTGCTCATTACGATGATTCACGAGTACAGAGCGCAATGCGGCTTATGGCAGAGGTGGGTGAGACGAGTCAGGTCCTACTGTTTACCTGTCGCGATGATGTCGTTCGTGCAGCGGAATCTGTGGGTGCGCGGATCTTTCACATATAATTTAAATCTATATGCTTCAGTACTTTAA
The DNA here is from genome assembly GCA_012965445.1 of Candidatus Hydrogenedentota bacterium. The sequence goes on along the minus strand of DTSJ01000086.1, from coordinate 1,028 downwards.
CGTCTAATCGGATTCCCCCAGATATTTCATACGAGCAAATTGGAACTTTTATTTTATTTTAGCTAAATCCTATTTGATCTCTGTAATGAGGCAAATATTTAGACGTGATGAACCTTTACAATTATGGGCCACTATGGTAAAAGTGAACCTGAAAGGGCTCTCGACGTGGAAATTCTCATAGGAATGGCTTTTTTGCTTGGATGTCTGTTTCTGGCTATTGGCAGTATCAAAGCGTACGGCGCGGAGAAGAACGCGAATCTGGCACTTGAGAAGGTGAGCAGGCTTCAGCGAAGACTGGATATCGTTCGAGAAAAGGCGGAATTCATGGAACGGGGGCTGGAGAATCTCCAGCGTGACATGGCCACCATCGAATTTTACGATGAAGCCGATGAAGATTCTGAAGACGCGGCAGCAGAATCATCTACCTCTGAATCAGCAATTGGTGATCAGCCGGAACCAGTCGAAGAGCCTGGGCCAGAGAGTAGAGTCAAAAGCGTACCCATCTCAACGGCGCTCCCGAAGCAATCGAAATTGAAGCCAGATGAATCGAGTGTAGAAAATGCGCCTGAGATTTCGACTACAAGGGAAAAGGACAAGTTAACGGCAAAGGAAGCGGCGAAAGGGGCCGAGACCGAGGATCCGATTTCCGGTCTTACCATGCCTGGCTCGAAGTGGGCCGAGAAATTCCAGGGCATGAACTGGGAGACTTTTGTCGGCACCTACCTGCTGCGCATCGTTGGTGTTGGATTTATGACGGTTGCCGTTTTCATCGGACTCGCACTCGTCGCACAAAAAACTGGTCCCGGCTTTCGCGTATTTCTTGGATACTGCGTCAGTGCTGGTCTTCTCGCGGGTGGTCGTGTTACTGAACGAAAGTATCCGGGCTACGCGCGAGTCGTGTACGGGGGAGGACTTGCGGTTGCCTATTTCGTGACGTTTGCGACTCACTATATCCCGATGTCGCGAATATTCGAGAATGCACTGCCTTCGCTTGGGGGCATGGCGGCCATCGTGGGTATCTGGGCCGC
>DTSJ01000085.1 GCA_012965445.1 Candidatus Hydrogenedentota bacterium | reverse complement strand
ACTGGACCCCGCGAATCGGAACCGCTTACTTTATTTTTCTTTCGGTTATGATTTTCGCTATTAAATTTTTCTGGATCTCGATTCCGCTACCAATCATTTTCCTCAAAGTCGCATTCGATGTCGGTAAAAAACTTCGAAAAAAAGTACAGCTTCCGCTTAGTCAAAAACAGCTGTCGCGGGTTGAACCCGAATGGGAAATCTCAATATGATTCATCGTATCGCCGATGGCAGCGATCTCGATCTGCTAGCTTCCTGGAACCACGAACTAATCCAGGACGAAGGGCATCGTAATTCGATGTCTGTCCACCAACTGCGTGATCGTATGGAAACCTGGCTGTCCGCGGAGTACACCGCCGTGCTCTTCGACAAAGATACAATGCCCATCGCGTATGCACTGTATCGAGAAGACGCAGATCAGCTATATCTTCGCCAATATTTCGTTAGACGAGACCGAAGGCGTGAAGGAGTCGGGCGCGAGGCCATAAACCTCTTGCGCGAAAGCATCTGGCAACCACATAAGCGCCTGACCGTAGACGTCTTGACAAGCAACGAATCCGGTGTTGCATTTTGGTGCGCTGTGGGTTACACAGACTATTGTTTGACACTGGAAATCATGCCAAATGTGCAGGAGACCACTTAGTGCCAACTTGGGACGCAGACCTGTATCTAAATTTTGGGCGCGAACGAACGCAGCCCGCTATTGATCTGGTTTCGCGGATATCCGTTGAGAATCCCCGAAATATTATCGATCTTGGTTGTGGACCGGGCAACAGTACGGCGATTTTGCGTCAGCGTTGGCCGGATGCAAAAATTACGGGGCTGGACAGTTCTGAGGCGATGATCACTCAAGCGGCGGAGTCGGATTCCGAGACGGATTGGCAATTGGGTGACATTGCGGCCTGGGATCCGGAGGAGGATTTTGATGTCATATTTTCGAATGCGGCGATCCAGTGGCTTGGAGATCATGGAACGCTGCTGACGAGTTTGACGGGTCATCTCGCTCCGGGAGGTGCGTTGGCGATTCAGTTGCCTGATCACTATGCGTCGCCGCTGCACCAGGTACTGTTGGTGGTATCCCGGAACCCGGACTGGTCTGATTCGATGGATTCAGCTCGAGGCGCACTGACCTGCGAGAGCGTTTCGTTTTACTACGATACGCTGAGGCCATTGTGCCGTGAGCTCGAAATATGGGAGACGGAGTATTTTCATACGATGGAGGGGCCGGAGGCTATCGTAGATTATATTCGCGGCACGGGGCTTCGGCCCTTTTTAGAGGCTCTCCAGTCGGACGAGGACAGGGGGCGATTCGAGGAATTGGTTCTGCGTGGGTACTCGAATGCGTATCCTCTCCAGAAAGACGGTTCGATATTGTTTCCGTTTCGAAGACAGTTCATTGTTGGGTACAAGTAGCGAGGGAATCGATGTGAATAATGTTGACGTTGTGCGCGAATGGCTAGACTGTTTTAACGCTGCGGACGTTGATCGACTGACAGCGTTGTATGCTGAGGATGCCGTGAACCATCAAGTCGTCATGGAGCCTCTGGGGGGCAGGGCCGCGATTCGGGCAATGTTCGAGTCGAGTTCGGTCGTGCAAAAATGCTCTGCGTTCCGGAAAAGATTCACGAGGCGTGGGGCTGGGTGGTATTGGAGTGGAGCGATCCATTGGGGCTGCGCGGGTGCGGGTTTTTCCACGTCGAGAATGGTCAGATTATTTTTCAACGTGTATATTTTGATCAGTTGACCTTCTTCCGCATTCAGGGGATTCCCGTTCCCGAAGAATACCTAGGGAGCTAGTCTTACCAAGTGCGATTGCCAATTTCCCTGTATTGTTGCTATACTTGCGCGATGTTGTCGCGGTAGATTCAGGAGCAGCGCATGCGGGTAATGGTGACAGGGGGCGGGGGATATCTCGGTACGTGGATCACCGCGCTTTTGCTCGAAAAAGGACATCAGGTCCGCATTTTTGATCGATTCTGTTTCGGCGATGAACCTATCCAGGAGTTCACGGCGAATCCCGACTTCGAGTCGATTCGGGGCGATATCCGAAACCTTCAGAATTTCCCTAATCTATTCGATGATGTCGACGCGGTGGTACATTTGGCAGGGCTTGCGAATGATCCGTCCTGTGACCTCGATCCGGAAATGACGATGGACGTGAATGTGGAAGCGTCGCTGGAACTGATCAATCGGTCCGTGCGGAGCGGCGTTCGTCGGTTTGCTTTCGCATCTTCGTGTTCCGTCTATGGGCAAGGCGTGCATGAATTTCTGGACGAGGAAAGTCCGACTAACCCCGTGTCCGCCTACGCGGTCAGTAAGATTGACGTAGAGAAAATCCTGCTGGGTATGGCGAGCGACACGTTTGAACCCGTGGCCGGGCGTATGGCGACGCTGTTTGGATGGTCGCGCCGAATGCGCTTCGATCTCGCGGTGAATCAGATGACTGCGACGGCAGTCACAACCGATAAAATCAAGGTGATGGGCGGCGGCAAGCAGTGGCGTCCGTTTGTGCATGTGAAAGACGCAGCGCGCGCCTTCGTGTTGATGCTGGAAGCCCCTGCGGACGCAGTATCCGGCGATGCGTTCAACGTGGGTACGGACGACCAGAACGTGCAAATATTGGGACTGGCCGAACGCGTGGCTGAGGTGATGCCCGGTGTCGAGCTGGAAGTTCAGCGCGAGGACGATGACCGCCGAACGTATCGCGTGGTGTTCGACAAGATCAAGAATACGCTGGGCTACGAGGTGACGGTATCGATTGAGGACGCGATTCGGGAGATCGTGGAGGATATTAAAGAGAAGGGTTACGATCCCTTTGATGAACAATTTTTCAATGTACGCCGTATGCAGACCCTGTTGAGGACTCCTGTTGAAGACGGTGGCGAACCTGTTGCGCCAAGGTTTATCCCGCTTGCGAAACCCATCTGGGATGAAGATGAAGAGGCGGCAGTACTCGATACCATGCGAAGCGGCTGGGTAACTTCGGGGCCGCATATAGGTGCGTTTGAAGTCGCGTTCGCCGAGGCAGTTGGCGCGAACTATTCCATCGCAACATCGTCATGCACGAACGCTGTTCATTTGTGTCTGGCGCATCTGGGTATCGGCGCGGGGGATGAGGTAATTATTCCTCCAATGACGTGGGCGTCAATTGGCAACTTAATTGTAAACATGGGTGCGACCCCCATTTTCGCTGATATCGCTCTTGGCACGCTTTGCATGGACGCGACTTCACTTGAAGCATGTATCACCGAGAAAACGAAGGCGATCATTCCGGTACACATGGCGGGGATGGCATGCGATCTCGATGCGCTGTATGCCGTTGCCAATAAGCACGAAATTCCTCTGATAGAAGACGCCGCCCACGCACTCGGCACGACCTACAAAGGGAAGCCAATCGGCTGTAATGCCGATTACGCTTGCTTCAGTTTTTATGCGATCAAGAACATTACGACTGTAGAAGGCGGCGCGATCACCTGTAAAGATAAGGAAGTCGCTGATCACCTGCATCTCCTTGCATCGAACGGGATGAGTGCGAATGCCTGGGAACGATACGGCCGGAGTGCGGCGCCGTCTCCGCCGGAAGTAGTTGAGCCGGGTTTCAAATGTGCGATGGGTAATGTAAGCGCAGCGATCGGTTTGCAACAGCTCAAGAAATGGCCGGAGTTTCACAAGCGCCGACTGCGTTTGGCGAATCTGTATCGCAAAGCGCTCGCGGATATCCCCGAGGTTCAGCTTCAGAATGTTGACGACCCAGAGTCCCATGCATGGCATTTGATGATCGTGCGGTTCGACCTAGAAGCGCTATCCAAGAGTCGCGACGAAATTGCTCAGGCACTCCGACAAGAAAATATCGGGACGGGCTTTCACTTTCTGGGACTTCACCTGCACGAATACTATCGTGAAACGTTGGGCTGCAATCCTGAGGACACGCCGAATGCTACAGCAGTCTCATACGATGTCCTTTCGCTCCCGCTCAATCCCGGTATGACCGACAAGAATGTGCATGAAGTCGTCGCGGCAGTACGAAAAGTGATCGAATACGCGCGAAAGTGACCCCGCCTCGCCATCGGTGATGCTATAATAAAACTCATGAGTACACCCATCCTCATATACGATGGAGACTGTGGGTTCTGCGAGAGCGCATGCGACTGGATTCGCGCTCGATCAGATGCTCAGGCCTTCGAATACCTCCCATGCCAATCCGATGAACGACGAGACCGCTTCCCTACCATAGCCGAAGAAGAGTGCATGGACGCGATGCAGCTTATTTCCGAAGACGGCACCGTGTTCTCCGGTGACCGTGCGCTCCCGCACATTCTACTTCGAGTACGTCGCTGGCGATGGGCCGCAAGGATTTTCTCAATCCCGGGAGTTTCCCTCTTCGCACCCATCGCCTATAGACTTATCGCCCGAAACCGCATGGCCATATCCGCAATGATCGGACGCAAAAGCGAAGGAACCCACGGGAGCTGCGCGGACGATGGTACTTGTGCAATTCCTGTCGAGACTCCAGACCGAAAATAACGGAGCATTTTTTCACCTGCTACATTATCTCCTCCAAGATAATCTATTAATATTGTCCATTCTGCATCTGTTTGTGATATGAAGTTTGTATCAGCTAGATTTGAATCATCTGCCTGTGCTTTATTATTACCTGTAAATGAAACACATTTGTTTACCTTACCTGTAACATTCTGCGTTGCACCTGTTACTGATAGATTAAAGTTTGAAATTGCGTGTGTGCTACCAATAGCTGAAGCTGTATTTACCATATCTCCACTTGTTTCATCAAGAGTAAAATATGCCTTTAGACCTGTTTTACTAATACCACCGAGTGGTGCAGAACTTCCTTGTATTCTTCCTCCTGAAAGATATTTGACCA
>DTSJ01000084.1 GCA_012965445.1 Candidatus Hydrogenedentota bacterium | reverse complement strand
AACCGCCGAAGAACATAGACTTGAGGTTTCCGGCACGCTCGATATCGTATTCGATACCTGATGTGAAGGCCGCGAGGCAACCGGTGTCCACTCGCAGTGTTTCACCGTTCAACTCCTTCTTGATCACGGTGCCGCCCACGTGGATAAAAGTTAATCCGTCGCCCTCGAGCTTCTGGAGAATGAACCCTTCGCCCCCGAAAAAGCCTGCCCCAAGCTTTCGATTGAATGCTATCGAGACTTTCGTGCCCATTGCGGCACACAAAAAAGCGTCTTTTTGACAAATCAATTGACCGCCTACGGAATCCAAGTCGACCGGAATGATTTTTCCAGGGTAGGGCGCTGCGAACGCAACTCGGGCTTTGCCCGACCCGCGATGCGTGAAATGCGTCATGAAAATACTTTCGCCCGTGAGCACCCGTTTACTCGCGCTCAACAATTTACCCATGATGCCACTCTCCGCTGCCGAGCCGTCTCCCATACGGGCCTCGAAATCGATCCCTTCTTCCATATAATTCATGGCACCCGCTTCGGCAATGACCGTTTCATTCGGATCCAATTCCACCTCAACAATCTGCATGTCGTCGCCAAAAAGCTCATAATCTATCTCATGACTCGCCATAACGTCCTCCTTGGTTGGTATCGGAGAATACCGGTTCGGGTCCAATTATATTCATTCTATTTCGATTTGTCGAGGTGATATTCTAAGCCCCAGTCTCAATCCTAGGAGCCGCCGAATGGAAACATTGGTCAACCAAAAAACCGAATTCAACGGAAAGATATTCAACGCTGTGCGCGCGATCGTGCGTCTCGACGACGGCCAGGAGGTCACGCGCGACATTGTCGAACATTCCGGCGGCGCGGGGGTGGTAGCCTACACAGGCACCTCCGTAATCTTGATCAAGCAATTCCGGATCGGTGTAGGAAAGGAAGTCATCGAAATTCCTGCAGGCCTGTTGGAGGGGCACGAAGACCCGGAAAAAAGGGGCGCAGCTGAACTGCTGGAGGAAACCGGATACACGGCGGGGCGAATGACCTCGCTCGGAGCGATCTACCCATCCGCAGGATTTTCCACCGAAAAAGTTCATCTGTTTATTGGCGAAGATTTGAAACACGTAGGTCAGGACCTGGAGTGGGACGAGCAAATTGAAGTGGTGGAATACTCAATCAAGGAAATCAAAATTAACCGGAAAACATAGTCTGAGGTTTCGGGTTATTCTCTGAAGAATTCCGAATTGAGACGAATACGCTACTTGAAAGCGTCGTAGGGGATGGCTTCGTCGATGAGCATTACGGGGATATCGTCACGAATGATATAGAGATAGGCCTGATCTTCACGGAGGAGCCCGCCGTCGACGGGATCTTCCACGGCATCGCCAGCGCGATTGGTCACCGATCCTGCACTGATAGCCTCGTTCAGTTTAGTGACGGCTGCATCGTCAATCAGTGTCACAACGGTCTTGTTTTCCGGGCATACCAGTAAGTCCAGCAGTTCCTGCGATATCATCGGACGTTATCTCCTGAGTCTTTGAAATTTCGACACGGCTATTGTACTCAATCTACTTTTCGGATACCAGCTAATTCAGGTTCCGTGCAATTGCCGCAAATTCATCAAGCGACAGGGTTTGTGGACGACGGGACGGATCAATTTCTGCAATTTCAATCGCCGCCATGACTCGGTCACTGTCGATTTCGAGGTTTCCTGATTTCACCAGTGAGTTTCGTATGGTCTTTCTTCGCTGACTGAACGCTACATTGACCAGCTTCGTAATCAGATCATTGGCGACATCCGAGTACAGCGGCTCCGCCCGGTTCCGGATTCGGACGATGCAGCTGTCGACTTTCGGTTTCGGACGAAAACAGGAAGCAGGGACTTTATGTACGATATCGACTTCCGCGCGGAGTTGGCAGGCGAGTGCGAGTTTACTGTAGTCCCGCGCTCCGACTTTGGCAACCATACGTAGTCCGACCTCCTCCTGAACCATGACGACCATGCGCTCGAAATACAGTCCACTGTCCCAGAAATGGAACAGAATCGGGGTCGTAATGTAGTAAGGGAGATTTGATACCAGCTTGAGCTGTTTTGGCCCGGGCAGAAATTCATCCACCAGTTTTTCCAGTTTGTGGTTCAGAATGTCCCCGCGAAAAAGGGAGACATTGTTCACTGTTTCAAACTGATCCTCAAGGCAGGGCATGAATGAACGATCAATCTCGACGGCGAGAACCCTGTTGGCCCGCTCGTGGAGGCGTCCGGTCAACGCACCGAGGCCCGCACCAACTTCGATGACATCGTCCTCTTTCGTCAACGATGCCGCGTCGGCCATGATCCGGTTGATATTGTCGTCCAGGAGCAGGTTTTGCCCCAGAGACTTTTTGAATTTGATGCCGTACTGGTCTACCCAATCGCGTAATGCCATAGATACCCTTTCGGTTTTTGCAGGCATGCCTATTATCCCAAATAGGGCCGGATCGAATACAGCGGTAATATTGACGTTCAGTGTACTCCCTGCTATCATGTCACGATGCCTCAAATAGTGATAGAACAGCCGGGCGTACCGCCGATGACGGTCGATCTGGTTGGTCCCGAAGTTTCATTCGGAAGATCAGACGAGAATACGGTTGTGCTTATCGCAGACGGAATTTCTCGTCAGCATTCGCGGATTCGACTGGTTCAGGACAAGACCATCCTGGACGACCTCCAGAGTCTGAACGGAACCTACGTAAATCGTCAGCGCGTGATGGAGCGCGTACTGAACGATCAGGACGAAGTATGGTTCGGGAGCAAATGTCGGGCTATTTTCACCGATGATAACGCCGACGTGCTTGCCGAGCGCAAGAAGCAATCTTCTATTTTTTCCAGTCTCGCCAAAATTAAACATGAAATGGACGATGTGACGGCGTCGATGACGATGATCCATAAGGCTGGGGACATAGGGGGCGGCCCCGATCTTCCAATGCCGGACGGCGTGGACACCGAGAAACTGTCGCGCGCGTTCCGCAGACTCGACGCGCTGTACAAAGCCACCCAGCTGATTTCCTCCGACTTCGATCTGGAGCAGCGCATCAGCGACGTGCTGGATCTGGCGATGGAGGTTACGAAAGCCAGCCGCGGCTTCCTGATGATGATGGATGAGGTAACGGGCGAGCTTGTCGTAAAAGTGGCGCGGGACATGGACGACAACAAGATGGCAGCGAGTTCGCCGAGCATGGGGATTGCGCGTCGAGCGGCGATAGACGGTGAGCCGGTGCTGATGGCGGATTCGGATATGGACTCCAGCTTCGGGCAAAACGAGAGTATCATCATGCAGCGCATTGAGACGGCAATGTGCGTTCCACTGCAGGTAAAAGACAGGGTCATCGGATCGCTGTATGTTGATGCGCGCGGCTCGGGGACATCGTTTACGCAGGAAGAGCTTGAAATGTTTCACGCGATGGCAAATCAGGCCGCCATGGCTATTGAGAATGTGCGTCTCCACGATCAAATGGTCGAGGCCGAGAAGAAAAAAGCCGATCTGGGCCGATTCCTGTCGCCTGCGGTAGTGAAGGTCATCATGGAAGACGAAGGGGATGTGAAGCTCGGTGGTCAAAAGCTGGATGCGACGATTCTGTATTGCGATATTCGCGGATTTACGCCGTTGTCCGAGGGGCTTCCGCCAGAAGCGCTAGTCGATCTGCTGAACGATCATTTCACAGCGATGACCAACATTGTATTCGAGTTCAATGGTACGCTGGACAAGTATATCGGTGACGAGGTCATGGCGCTGTTTGGTGCACCATTCTCTGCCGAGGACGACGCGCTCCTGGCAGTTCGCGCATCTGTCAAGATGCGAAAAGAGAATACCCGATTAAACGCGATTCGCATTGAGCAGGGTCTGCCGACTTTCGAAATAGGAATCGGTGTGAATTCGGGAAACGTTTTTTCCGGCTATATCGGCTCACCGGAGCGTCTCGATTATACCGTGATGGGGGACGGCGTGAATATCGCTTCCCGCTTGTGCTCGGTCGCGCGTGAAGGTCAGATCATTATCGGGCCGCTTACAAACGAGCTTGTGAAGGGCCGGATTGAAACGGTGTCCGCGGGAACCCCGGTTCTGAAAGGGAAAACGGAAGTTATCGAAGCGTTTGAGGTCATCGGGCTACGACCCGATCCCGCCCCAGTTTCGTCGTAGGAATCCCCACCATATCGACGCGGCCATTAGCACAATTACAGTGATGCCGATCACGCCGTGTATCCACCATTGCCGCACGAATCCCACCGATTCGGATTCCTGTAAAAGTGTCCCATCCGGAACGGAGCCACCCTGTTCGACAGAGGCGGGATTGACGGGATTCGTCATCGCGAGCGCGCGCTCCGCGAGTTCGTATTCTGTTTCCAGTACCCACTTCGGTGCCTGGGGAGTGCCAATGTTTTTCCCGCCGTGCGCCGCCCATTCGTTCTTTATTCGCCGTCTGTAGGTTGCGTCCGCCTCTTGATAAGCGGCATCGTAGTCTCGTTTCTTCATTGTTCGGGTTTCCGAAAGTCGATTCCACGGCTCTTCAATGCGGTAGTCGAAGGACACTGTTCTTGGGTTTTCGACGACAGTTTTATCAGCCAGGCCATAGATCGATTTTCCGTTTTTCATTTGGAATTCATGCGGTGTCCCGTAACCTGGGGCCGATGAAATCTGGCCAAGCGAGAGGACCATCGCTGCAAAGAGTGAAACTATCATGGCTGAAAGTATATAAATACCCATGGATGTTGACAAGTTCTATATGACACTACACCTTTGACGCGAAAGATACCCGACTGTTCCATGGATATACCCTCGATTATCATACCTCTCGCAGGACTCGTTCTGGCCTTTGTCGGCTTGCTTGGAATGGCTCTACCGGTGGGAGATGAGGCACCACAGCTTCCCTTTGAGG
>DTSJ01000083.1:2519-16392 GCA_012965445.1 Candidatus Hydrogenedentota bacterium | reverse complement strand
ACAACGCGTTACGTTTCTCCGGTCGATTCAATGTGATCCACGCACCGCCGTTGCGAACGTCATACAGAGTTTCTTCAGTTGTCGCCATGTGTTCCCTTCCGGTTGTTTCACTCGCCGTGATGACGTTTCCTCTAAAGTCGCCACGACCCTTTTATGATCGAGAAGCCAGCTTGCCGTAGAAAAGTAGCATGTTCCGGTGAAAAGTTCAACGACCTCTTCACCTAGTCCGGCAGCCGTAGCGCAACGAGGCTTCCCGGTGAGCGTCCAACACGAACAGTCGCCGCGATGTACTGGATGTTGTCAATACTGTAAGTCATCGGCGTCCCCACGATAGTCCCCGGCAGCGACACCTGCCCAAGCACCTCGCCCGTTCTCTTGTCATAAGCCGCAAGGGCACTCTTTCCCCCGTCCAAGGCGAGGCCGTGAATCAATAGCGATTTCGTCAGCAGCGGCCCGGAGCGGCCCAAGGGTCGGCAGTTCGATTCCCTTCAATGCAGGATGATCCCGAACCGCACTGGAACCCGCCCCCGTAGGAACCATCCAGACATGTTCGCCCGTATTGATGTCTATCGCCGTCATCCTCGAGTATGGAGGCTTCAGCAGCGGTAATCCGTCTGGTCCGCGCGGATAGGCAGGCCTTGCAGGATGCGAACTCGAAGGTCCTAGAGTCCCGCTTCGAACATATTTCAAATTGGAAATCTTCGGATCAGGCTCAGCAAATATGACCATTGAATAAGCCGTACGAGACGGTACGTAAAGGATTCCAGATTCAGGATCAACCGCCGCCCCGCTCCAGTTCGCGCCGCCCCCCGCTCCCGGAAGCTGAATCGTTCCACGCGTACCCCCTTCTTCATATAGCGAAGGCGGTGTAAACAGAGGACCGATTCTGTAGTGACTGACCTCTTCAATCGCCTTCGCACGCAGTTCAGGAGTAAAATCGATCAAGTCATCTATCGAAATACCTTGGCGTTCAAACGGCGCTGGCCTCGTAGGATGCGGTTGTGTTGGAGAACTACGCTCGCCAGGCACATCCGACCGCGCCACCGGCAGTTCCTCAATAGGCCAGATCGGCTCCCCCGTTACCCGATTGAAGACATATACCCATCCCTGCTTGCTCACCTGAGCGACCGCCTTGATTGCCTTCCCGTCCACTACGATATCTACTAGGTTCGGTGCCGCAGGAAGGTCCCAGTCCCAGATCCCGTGGTGCACCATCTGAAAATGCCAGACCCGTTCCCCGGTTTCCACGTCCACGCAGACAAGACTCTCTGCATAGAGATTGTCGCCAAGTCGGTACGCGCCGTAATAGTCACTCGTCGGAGTACTCGTCGGAAGGTACACATACCCGAGATCGTCATCAGCACTCATCATACTCCACACGTTCGTATTCCCGCTGTACTTCCAGGAGTCGTTCTCCCAGGTTTTCGAGGCAAACTCGTCTCCGTTCGGGACTGTCTTGAACACCCACTTGGGGGCGCCAGTCCGCACATCGAACGCCTGCACATACCCCGGCGGCCATTCCTTGTTTGGCGGACGATCAGACATTGAGCAGCCCACAACTACTACGCCCCGGCTGATCGTTACTGGAGAATCCACCGAAATGTGAAATGTCTCACCGCCCGGCAGCACAAGCTTATCCTCCCGACTCACCCGCGGCACCGCCGTCATCAGATCGACTCGCCCGTTCTCTCCAAAATCTTCGATCAATTCTCCCGTGTCAGCATCCAGCGCGATAAGATACCCGTCGTGAGTCCCGCTCAATATTCTACGATCTTCACCATCCGCCCAGTAACTCACCCCCCGCGTGATCGGCCCCAGAATACTCGCAGCACCGCCGCCCTCGTAGCTCTTTGGGTTGTACAGCCATCGAGTCTCGCCAGTCCTCGCATCGATCGCGGAGATCTGACCCAGGCCGGTGCTTACGTACAGCGTACCATCGGTCATAATGGGCGTGGCCTTGAACCCGATGCGATACGTCATAGACTGATTCGGCAGATCTGCCGTGATCGACGTATCCGGCGACTCCCACACCCAGTCGATCTCGAGTTTGGAAAAGTTATCCCTGTTGATCTGAGTCAGCGACAGGTATTTCGATCCCGAATTGTCCGCACCGTAGGAAGGCCATTCCGTAGTTCCTGAATCCGCGCCCACCGCATGCACGGAGACAAGCATGCCAAGAAAACACATGAATCCCGAACCGACCCATCTTCTTACGCGATTCACTCTTCCCATCACTCCAAACATAGCCACACCTCGATGTTTTGGCCGCAGTATCCGCAATTCGCCACTATACCCAGCCGTCCACCTCCCCTACAAATTTAGCTCCGTCTTGAAACCTACCATAAAGGCCTCTATGATAGAGCGATTCTATTCGTGAAAATTCGATATGCGAACACGATTTTGTCAATGACTGAAGGAGCCACAAGCGATGAAACAAAAAGATAAACGCGAGGCCACGCGAAAACTCGGGCTGGTTCTCGGATTCTGTACGGCAATGGTCCTGGTTCCTATAACATTCGCAGCTGATGAATCAGATTCCGAAGACCGAAAGCTTAGTGTTGCTGACTACTTCGACATGGAATCCATCCGCGATCCGCAAATTTCCCCAGACGGAAAACGCATCGCCTACATACGATCCTGGTCAGATATTATGACCGACCGCAACTACTCAAACCTCTGGCTCATCGACTTCGACGGTGACAATAATCGCCCGCTCACAACAGGCAAGACTAGTGCCTCTTCCCCTAGATGGTCGCCAGACGGAACCCGTATCGCCTATACATCCTCCGACAGCGACGACAAACGCCAGCTCTTCGTGATGTGGCTCGACACACGGCAAGTCGCAAAGATCACCAACGCAATAAAATCCCCGTCAAGTCCTGTCTGGTCGCCGGACGGACAGCGCATCGCATTCAATCGACTCGTGCCGGGTAAGCAGGAAGGCACCGTGACCATGCCCCCAAAACCCGAAGGCGCTAAATGGGCAGACAAGCCCACCGTCATCGACCGACTCGTCTATCGCTTCGACGGGCGCGGCTATCTGCCCGTCGGGTTCCAACAGGTTTTCACCGTACCAGCTGAAGGCGGCACCGAAAGACAGATCACCTCCGGCGACTACGACCACAGCGGCCCTCAATGGCTGTCAGACGACTCGATCGTGTTCAGCGGCATCCGCAAACCAGATACCGAGTGGGTCACTGGAGACACCGAAATCTACGTGGTCAACGTCGAAAGCCGGGAGATCGCACCCTTGACGACCCGATCAGGGCCGGACTCACAACCCGTCGTCTCCCCAGACGGCAAGCGAATCGCATACACAGGCTTCGACGAAAAACGATACAGCTACACGTTGACGAGGCTGTATTCGATGGAGGCGGACGGGAGCGATCCGACTCTGATGAGCGAAGATTTCGACAACGACGTGCGCAGCGTACGCTGGACGAAAAACGGAAAGTCAGTCCTGTTTCTCGCCGGAACAAAAGGAGACCGCCATCTCTATCGCGCAACAGACCGCGGTGTCGAGGCATTGACGGACGGCACGCTCCAAATAACTTCGTACACCATCAGTTCGGATGACCGCGTAGCAGCAGTTATCTCAACTCCCAACAAACCGGGTGACCTATACTCATTCAAGCTCAGCAATCCCGATCCCAAACAATTAACCCGCGTAAATGAAGACGTACTCGATTATCGCGATCTCGCAAGTGTCGAAGAAATCTGGTACAAATCCTCCTTCGATGACCGCGACGTCCAGGGCTGGATCCTCAAACCTTCCGACTTCGACCCCGAAAAAGAGTACCCCCTGATTCTGTACATTCACGGCGGCCCTCACGGCATGTACGGGGTGTCCTTCTCCTTCGAATTTCAAATGCTCGCCGCGCAGGGATACGTTGTCCTCTACACGAATCCGCGCGGCAGCACCGGATACGGTCACGAATTCGGAAATCTCATCGACAAAGCCTATCCCGGCGACGACTACTTCGACCTCATGAGCGGCGTGGATGACGTCATCAAGCGCGGCTACATCGACGAAGAACAGCTCTACATCACCGGCGGCAGCGGCGGCGGCGTACTTACCTGCTGGCTCGTCGGACGCACAGACCGCTTCCGAGCGGGCGTATCGCAATACCCGGTCATCAACTGGGACAGTTGGATCGGCACCGCCGACATTGGCTATGGAGTCGGTTGGCGATGGTTCGAAAAATGGCCATGGGAAGACCCCGAACACTATCACGAGCGCTCCCCCATCTCCCTCGTAGGAAATGTGACCACACCTTTGCTCCTAATCACCGGAGAAAACGACTGGCGCACCCCAATTTCCGAAACCGAGCAGTACTACCGCGCCCTCAAAATCCAAAAGATAGACTCGGTCATGGTGCGGGTGCCAAACGAGGCCCACGGCGTTCGCGCACGACCCTCACACTACATAGCCAAAATGCTCCACATACTCGAATGGTTTCAGAAATACGGAAAAGAAGAGGATATCAGCGGCGACGAATAAAAGTTGTCGAAAAGATTGGGATATCAGCTCACAGAAAATCCGGCATAACTTTCTCGGTAAACAAGTCGAACGACCCCGGACTCAGAGGCGCACAAAGCAAATACTCCATCGGAATCTCCTCACGCAGTCGATGCACTTGCTCCGTCACACTCTCCGGCGTCCCGAAAATAATACGATCCCGCATATACCCTGCGATCGGGTCTTCCTTTCTCACATCCACCATCCCTGCAGGTGTCTTTCCACCGAACTTGCTGTCGTTGACATATGAATCAACAAGCCAGCCAGCCCCCCGTTCAGCAATCGTGCGCGCGCCCTCTTCGGTGTCAGCGACAGCCAGAAGCCGCGCAACCGGAATGTCCCTGGTATCCGCCCCCTCATACCCGTTCACTTCGAGCGTCTTCGCATACAACGCAAATTTCTCAGCAATATCTGTATGGCTCGCATGAGGGTCCATCATAATCGAATACCCGTCCTTAGCCGCAGACTCCACAGCAGCAGGCGATGTCGCAGCCAGCCACACTGGCGGATGCGGATCTTGAAGTGGTTTCGGCAAAACCTCTACCTCTTCGAAACTATGATACTCCCCCGAATAAGTGATTCGCTCATTCTTCCACGCAGCCAACACGATTTCCACGTTCTCGCGATAACGCGCATAACTCTCCTCAGGTTTGACGCCAAACGTATTAAACTCAGTTTTGTCGAAGCCCCGACCAGCCCCCCAGTTCACCCGGCCTCCAGAGAGAACATCCAGCAGCGCAACCTCCTCAGCGAGCCGAAGCGGATGATAAAACGCCGCCAATGATACCGCAGTGCCAATGCGCAGCCGCTTCGTATGCGAAGCAACCCACGTCCCCATAATATGCACCGAAGGGCAAACACTGTAGTCGCTGAAATGATGTTCCGCCAGCCACACGGCATCGTAACCCGTCTCGTCCATCACTTGAATTCGGTCGAGCGCACTCGCATAAATATCGGAAACCGTCGATGCCCTGTTCTTCCAAGAAAAAAACTGTAACACTCCGAATTTCAAGCTTCACCCCTTCCTGACTCAACACCCATCGCTTCAATCCACGCTCAAATACGAGATCAAAGATGAAAAATTCCCTCACATTCTCGTTCGTGTCCCATCGACAATTCAATGCGTGTCGGCACGTTCAACAGCATTGCGTGTGCTTTCGAGGACAAGCTCTTCGAGAAGTTTGCCCATCGCTTTAGGATCCATCGATTGAATCAGGTACGCTTGATTTCTGTCCGGCACCCTCACCCAAGTGTTGACACCCGTTGAGTCGTCAATCGCCACACTGCCGTCCGTTACGAGTTTCCAATACTCCTCACCTTGAAATGACGCTCCTCGCACGGCATATAGAACGGATGTTTCGTCCCAGCTTGGACGGCCTGCGCTCAGTGCGTTCCAGGCATTCTCCAATCCAGTGCGCAAGGGGCTTTCAGGCAGTTCATCTTTATACACCTTGCCCGAAATAATCTTCAGCCCGATTTCCACACCGCTCATCACCAGCGGTACATTCTCAGGCCAGTTGTCCAGCACGAATTTCGTCGACCGATGCGCGCCCCCGAAACCAAAATTGTATTCCCAGCCCATCGGAAACGCGCCGCCCATAATCGAGACTTCCTTAACCTTCTTGCGAACAAGTTCCTCGCCGCTAAGTTTGCTCAGTCCATCAGGCTTTGATCGCAGTAGATCACGCAGGTTCACCAGCCAGCCCGTCGTAACGATAGTCACGCTATTGTCTGGCTGCTTGTCCAGAATCCTGCGATATACCCGCACCGCCGCCTCGCAGCGATCATCGTCCCCCACGTCATGCGGATACTTGTCTCGCACCGCAGGTGTCCAGGGGCTTTTCGCAACAGGTATTGCTTCCTTGCTGAAAACCATGTCCACCCGCGTCGTACCCACTGGAATATCCGGCCGACCATAAAAAGTATTGATCGCATCAATCGCGGCGCCCGAGGCTCGGTTCGTCTCATATCCAGACGCCACCGTCGCAAGAATCTCAGCCTCACCCTTGTCCACCAATGCATGCAGCAGACACAGCGCGTTCATGTCCTCGCAATCCAGCGCCATGTCCGAATCAAAGATTATCTTGACCGGCTCAGCCGCGGGAGCACTGGCGAGAGTACACAGAAACGCAACCAACACAGTAGTAACCAAAACTTTTTTATACATGAGTAGACCCCGAACAATAAACCTAAGTGTTATAAAGATTCAGGATATAGATATCTATGATATCGAGTCAAAATTGATGTGATGGGTGTAACCCCGGACGATTTTCTCGCGATGTGCCTCTCAATTTTGAGTGGCGATTGGCGGTGTTTAGATTCGCGTCGAACTGATTCTCACCTGAATTCCCTGATTTCTTGGATTAACCTTCCGTTTTCGGGTGAGCATTACACCCTAGTCACACCACGATATTCAGATAACGCGAAGGTAACGATATCAGCTGTTGTGTTATCACCGCCCATCATGCCGTATGGTCTAACCCCGTTCACGGTACAAGTGGTTAAGTTAGTATAGCGTTGAGATTCATGTTTGTGAAGTCCTTTCTGTGGAGTAGGGTTTCAGGGGCTGGTGGTCGTCCATTGAGTGCGCTGTGGGGGCGCACGGTATTGTAATGGAAGCGCCATCGTTCGATGAGTACTTTAGCTTCAAGCAGGGTGCGGTGTTTGGATGTTTTGTAAACTGATTCTCACTATGTCATAGGCGTAGGGTCGAAAAACTCAGCCTAACATCGAAAATGGCGGTGTTAAGATACGCTACGAACTGATTCTCACCTGAAATAGGGGCGATTCCCCAGGTAGCAGGGAAAAGAACAGGGAATTTCACAACGCTGAATATAGTCCTTCTTTACGTGGTAGTATATTCAACTTGAGGAGTGCTCCATGAAGGATAAACGCGATAACTCTGTCGGGGTGGGCGTAGCCATTGGCTTGCGTATTGGGGTTTCCCTGGGTACAGCGCTCCGCAATGTTGGCGTGGGGGTTCTTGGTCTGACATTTGGGGCGAATTTGGAGCAGCACGTAGCAAGAAGGGGCGCTCATCTGGCATGGCCTACAATCACAATTTCGACCACGATACTGACGCCATACGCGAGCTTCAGTTGGACGTGAAACCCCCGACAAGTCCGCCGCCCTTGTCTAGGAGACAGAACGGGTTGCGAATACTTATGTCAACGATCTTAGCGATTTTGGCATCCAACGTCGTGAGTCACACCGCACCTGACACACATCCCTTTTCATTCGCACTGGCCGCTTCTTGGATGGTTCTAATTTTGACCGTCGTGTTGCTTCTCTCTTTTCGTCAACTAGGCAGCTACGAGGTTCCTTTCGCCGCTTGGGAACGAGACGGCACGATCTACCGTTGCGCTGGGGTTGTGCAGTACCGCTGGATTCTGCTTCACAGCCCTTTTGCTTGGCTTTTTTTCGATTTCAAACTGTATGGTGGAAGATCGGACCTCCCCCGGCTATTGCGCCGTACCTACGGTGCCGAGATCGCCCATGTCATTGCTGCCATACTCAACGTGATATTGGCGGGAGTTCTCATTGGCAGTGGATACGGCATCGCCGGCATTTGGGCGTTGCTCATCAACGTTCCGTTCAACGTCTATATCATCATACTTCAACGGTGGAATCGAGGACGTATTTTACGGCTTCTTCAGCGAACCAAAAAAAACTAAGGTCAATTGGTGGGGAGTAATGAGTACGAACCAAAGGTATCGTTTTCCTTATACCCGTATTTCTTGTGCAAGTCCCTATGTGTAAACAATTCTTGATGAACACATTGGAAAGCTTCCCGCCCTGTTAATTAGGGAGAACACCTCATCTCTACCCCAATTCTGGACTTCCATTTGTGCAACAGAGAATATCGCCTGACTGGATACAGCTTCTCTGTTAAGGATGCAGATTCAGAGAATCTTCGGGATTAGAAATGGCACGACAGGCCGGTACAAAGGGGCTAAGAATCCGTACTGTACTGCGTGTAGAATATAGATAGTATAAAATGGCGGAGAGAGGGGGATTCGAACCCCCGGTACGCTATTAACGTACACACGCTTTCCAAGCGTGCTCGATAAGCCACTCTGACATCTCTCCGCACGAATCAGCGACACGTATTATAATGACTGAACAGTAATCGCATCAACATTCCTCCCGGAATTGTTACCAAACAAGCATTCCGGCATTGCATTCATTTCTCGATTCCCCTCACGAACATCGCATCAATGCCTGGCCTGCTCCGCGATTCTCTATTGCATTTGACCCTCGCCCATGATACTTTCGCAGCAAGCCATGCTCGCAGACGATGGCAATATCTGGCGACTCAAAAGATAGCGTCCTCAAGCCCGCAATTAGAAACCAACAAAACCATTCAAGCATAACAGGAGCAACAGAAAATGGCAGATGTCAGGCCACTCGCCGGAGCAATCGGCGCGGAGATTCATGGAATTGATCTAACACACCCAATTTCGGATTCGGATGCCGAAGGATTAAATCAGCTATTGCTAGAGCATGAAGTCATTTTTTTCAGAGATCAGGATATCAATGCCGCACAGCACAAGGCTTTGGCTCAGCTCTTCGGTCCCCTGGATTTCCACCCCGCCTACGAGACCGTCGAAGGATTCCCGGAGATCATGATTCTGGAAAGCACACCCGAAGTCCCGTCAAAAATCGATACATGGCATTCCGACATGACCTTCAGAAAACATCCCCCGGTAGGAACATTTCTCCGATCAAGAATCACGCCGCCGAAAGGAGGCGATACCCTTTTCGCAAGCATGACCGCCGCCTACAACGGTCTGTCGAAACCGATGCAGCATTTTCTCGACGACCTTACAGCGGTCCACGACTTCGGGTACGGTTTCAGAGAAAGTCTCGCGGAGCCCGGTGGCGAAGAACGTCTGAGACAAGCCCTGATCGACAATCCCCCGGTTGAACATCCAGTTATACAAACACACCCCGAGTCCGGCAAAAAATTAATCTTCGTAAATGAGTTGTTTACAAAACACATCGTCGGACTCGAAGCCGGCGAAAGCCAAGCAATCCTCTCCTTTTTGTTCAAACACATCACCACCGATGAATACACTTGTCGCTTTTCCTGGGAACCCAATTCCATCGCCATCTGGGACAATCGATCAACACAGCACAAGCCCGTCAACGACTTTTTCCCGGGACACCGTAAATTGGAACGTACCGTTATCCTTGGCAACAATCCCTACTAACCACAACACTCTCCAGAAACCGGGACCAATGAAGCTAGGAATACTGAAAACAGATGACGTTCGCAAGGATCTCGTAGACGATTTCGGAGAATACCCCGAAATGTTCACACGACTCATCCATCAAGTCGATCCGTCAATCGAAATCTCCGAATACGACGTCCTACGCTCAAAATATCCGCACGACATCGACGATGTAGGCGCCTATCTCATCACAGGTTCCAAAGCCAGCGTCTACGACGATGAGGATTGGATTCGACAGCTCGGCGACTTCGTGCAGGAGCTGCATCAGCGCAGGAAAAAACTGATCGGCATCTGCTTCGGTCATCAACTCGTCGCGCACGTTCTGGGAGGCCGTACAGAAAAATCATCCGCGGGCTGGCTAATAGGAGTACACCGGCACGAGCTCAAACAACAAGGTCTCGCACTCACAGGCCTGCTGGAAGGCTTCGACGTAATCTGCAGTCATCAGGATCAAGTCACTGTCCCCGCAAACGAAAGTATCACCCTCGCTGGAAGCGAAAAATGTCCCATTGCCGCGTGCAAAATTCAGGATCACATTCTCACCATCCAGGGCCATCCTGAATTCACCCCTGAATACGCGCAACGCCTGTTCTCACTAAGACGCGATCAACTTGGCGACAACACCATAAACAAGGGCATCGAGTCCCTGAACACGCCCGTAGACAACCCTCAGATCGCCCGCTGGATTCTCCACTTTATCCAATAATTCTCTATACCAGCAGTCGACTTCTGTGTCGTTTCACGGGGCAGGCCCTCTAGTTACGGCCTCCAGAAACATTATAAACACCTAGTTTGTCACCATACCGGATGTACAACCTCCCGCCAAACACAACCGGATGCGCCCATGTCGGATTTTTCCCCGTGTCCTCGATCTCCAACATGCCCGTCACTTCAAACCCCGTATCGCTCGGCTTCGCGAGCGCCATCGCGCCATCGTCTGTATACAAATAAAACATCCCGTCAGCATAAGTAAGACATCCATTCCTGTATTTATAGGAAGACTCAATCGGAGCAGACTGGAATATCGTCTCTCCTGACTCGAAATCGATACACATCCACGGTTCGCCCCTCTGTTGAGACTCCGCATATCCATACAGTCGACCGTCTACAAGAATCACCCCTCCCTGCTTGTCATCAAATGTCTTATTAAGCCAACGCTGTTTGACCGTACACTGGTCGCCGTCAACGTGCAGCGAGAGCGATGTGGTACCCTGCCTCCCGCAAGCAGAAATGATCACGGAACCATCCTTGAACAACGGAGTCGTAATGTTTTGGTTTGTATAAACCTTATGCGGATACCGCCACAGCAGTTCACCGTCCGAAGCGCGCACACCAACGATCGATTCCGCCATCGGCATGATGATCTGTTGGAGTCCCTGATAATCCACGAGGATTGGAGAAGAATATCCCGGCCCGCCCTTCGCGCCCGTACTTTCCCAGATAACCTCGCCCGTCTT
This sequence comes from Candidatus Hydrogenedentota bacterium, assembly GCA_012965445.1. Next base: position 5,182 of record DTSJ01000083.1, on the reverse strand, counting down.
CTTGTGAAGTGCCACCATGCCGACCCGTTCACCACCTGGTGAACAAATTACCTTGTCGCCAACAACCAGAAGAGATTCCGAATAGCCCCACATAATGTTTTTACCGTCAAATTCTTTGAGAACATCAACCGACCACTCGACCTCACCGCTGTCTGCTTGGAGGCAAACGATATTTCCGTATCCGTTCATGTGGTAGAGCAACCCATCATCAATCGTCGGGGTAGAACGGGTCCCTGGATAGCTCCCCTTCCAGGCTTTGCCGTTGACTTGCTGCCAAACGATTTCTCCCGCCGCATTCAGAGCAGTAATGACGCTATCGCCTTCGATCAATCCGGTCGTGTAGATTCGCTCGCCAACGACAGCGACTGTGGAATACCCCTCGCCAATTCCGGATGCTTCCCAGAGTCGTGAAGGCCCCCCGTCAGGCCACGATTTCAGCAATCCGGTGTCAGATGACACGTTGTCGTTGTTGGGCCCGTGAAACCGCGGCCAGTCGGAGGCCGATGCGGATACAGTCGTGACTGCCAGAATAAGGGGTAGGATGAATTTCATGTCGTAAGTCTCCGTGTACCTACATTTCAGTATGGTTTACCCGTGAAAGTTTCACAATGAACGTGATGATAATAATCTTTGCGTCGAGCAGAAACAAGTCGACCCTGACAGTGCTTGAGCCGCCAGAATCATCACATCTATTTATTCGGATTGATCAGAAACTTTTCCCCAGTCTTCTTGGCAATGTATCGCTGAACCATTTCCGGCGAAATCGCTTCTTCCAGAGACAACTCTTCGGCATAACTGCTTTCGAATGTCGTCGTTATTTCGTCTGCGACTCGTTGGCGTAATGTTGCCTCCCGCTCCGCTCCAATGCGCTTCAGGAAAGGCGTCAGCAGCCATCCCCCTACACTCCACATCATTCCATAATTTCGATTGAGGGTAGCCGGAGACTGGTCAAGCCCTCCGTAAAAATACGCCTGTTTCAACGAGGCCGAGCCATACGTATTAAGACCCGAAACCCCCTCGACTCAACGCGCGCTCCATGCAAAATAAAATATCGTTCACCAGACGTCCACCACCTACTGCATCAAACGCAAGAGTCGCCCCGGTTTCTGCAAGAGCATCCTCCAGATCTGAAAGAAAACGTTCTTCAGTCGAATCGCAGATATATTTCGCGCCCTGGTACTCCAGCAGTTTCGCCTGCTCCGGTTTTCGCACGATATTCACGAGAGGAATCCCGTCGGCAATACAAATACGATTGAGCATCTGACCGAGGTTGGACGCGGCCGCCGTATGCACCAGCCCAGTGTGGTTTTCGTGTTTCATCGTCTCAACCATCCCCAAAGCCGTCAGGGGATTGACAAAACAGGATGCGGCTTGTTTCGGCGTCGTCCCTTCGTTCAATACTAAACATTTATCAGCAGGTACGTTGCAATACTGTGCGTATGCCCGACCGTTCAGAACCGCAACCGTTTTGCCCATCAAAGCCTGCGCACTCGGATCCGGCCCCGCATCAATAACAACGCCCGCCCCTTCATTGCCAACCGGCATTTCCTTGTCCAGCCTGGGAGCCAATACCGCCAAGCGCTCCGCTGGTACTTTCGCTTTCAGAATCAATGTGCCGGACTCGTTTTCGAGACGCGCCTCAGCCATATTGGCGGGTCCGAACAACGGCCCCATGTCCGAAGGATTGATCGGTGCCGCTTCCATCCGAACGATCAATCTGTTCCCTTCCGGCACCGGCATCTCGACTTCACTGAGGGAGACTTCTAAATCGCCGTCAGCGGTAATCTTTGATCGTAATTGCTTCATAAGCGGCATGATTTGCTCCCGAAATTATTGCCATTTTTTTCAAAAGAATATACAGTTTCTTGCCCGTTCGCGTCCCGGTCAACTAACCGAAATGCTCCTGAAGAAATCCAAGATCAAGCTCCGGATAAACAGGATACCGATCCAGCAGGGTCTTCACACGCCCACGCGCCTCCTCCCCAGCGGACTCCTCCAACTCGAACACCGCCTTGCTCGGCTTCCCGGCATTCGGCCCGCTCGCAATCACTCCCGGCTTCGTATGACTTAGCACAAGCCGGATAATCGCAGCGATCTCCTTCATATCCTCCACCGTCATCCTAAGCGTCGTTACCGCCGGCGTACCAATACGCAGTCCGCTCGTTGAAATCGCACCGTTCGGATCAAAAGGTGTCGTGTTCTTGTTCAGCGTCACGTTGCATGCGATCATCGCGCCTGCTGCCTGTCGTCCCGTAATGCCAAAAGAACGAACATCAATCAGCATCAAATGGTTTTCAGTACCCCCGGAAACCACATCCATACACTCAGCCATACATGCCTCAGCCAATGCATGAGCATTCGCCACAATCCGCCGCGCATAATCCTTGAACTCCGGCAAATTCGCCTCCGTAAAAGCTACTCCCTTCGCTGCCATAACATGAGGAAGCGGCCCTCCGATCACCAGCGGGCATCCCTTGTCCACAAACTCAGCATACTCTTTCTTGCAAAGCACGATACCGCCGCGCGGTCCCCGTAAAGTCTTGTGCGTCGTAGAGGTCACCACATCCGCATGAGAAATCGGATTGTAATCCCCCTCAAACACACCGCCTGCAACAAGCCCCGCAAAATGAGCCATATCCACCATGAACACAGCACCCACCCCT
>DTSJ01000083.1:0-2509 GCA_012965445.1 Candidatus Hydrogenedentota bacterium | reverse complement strand
CGTCATTACTGCTCTGAATGCGGCGGGAGAAATCGTTTGGCAGCAAGTCAACGGCAAAGCCATCCGCCTGAAATCGATCTTCCGCGGATAAGCACTGTATCCCGCCACCAGAATGAGCGGCTTCACCTCCTGCGCCCTCGCCTCAATTTCATCATAATCCAGCAAATGCGTCTCTGCACTCACACCGTAATTATGAGACTCAAACATTTTCGCAGAAACATTAAAACGATACCCATGCGTAAGATGCCCCCCCGAAGACAATTCCAGCCCAAGTAGCCTTTGATTGCCAAGCTGCGCCCGTACCTCGCTCCACTCCTCATCGCTCAACCCTACCGCAGACTTCTTGCCAAAACCCGCCACCGCAGGTGCCTCGATCTTCGCCGACAATATCGCCCAATAGGCGATCAGATTCGCGTCAGCTCCCGAATGAGGTTGCACATACGCATGCTCAGCGCCAAACAATTTGCACGCCTGCTCACAAGCATATGCCTCGATAGCATCAATGTTGTCGCATCCCTCATAATGACGATGATACGGATGACCCTCCGCGTACTTGTCCGTTAGTAAGTTACCCATCGCAAGCTGCGTCGACAAACTGCAGTAGTTCTCACTAGCGATGAGCTTCAAATTCTTACGCTGATCAGCCAGTTCCTGCACCACCGATTTCGCCATCGCAGGCGCGCTCTTCGACACCTCAGTCAGGTTGGCAATATACGCCAAAAACCCGGAATCGATCGATTCCCGGGGCGTATCAAACAAATACTGTTCGATTGCGTTCATAAATACACCTTCTTCACTCGTTTCATACCCCGCCCCCAACGTCCATTCCAGCCCAAAAAGGCACCGTCTGCACCCCAAATACAGGCTTCAACGACGCACTAAACGACCTGGAAAGCGGGTAGTATGCCTTGAATCGCACGTCAAATTAAAGCACCCATTTCCCAATAACCATTCTCTGCAAACCGTAACTTGTAAAACGACCTCATTTATGACAAAGTAGATACACAATCAGTTGTTTTCTGCGATGTACTCTTCAGAACATGCAATAAGAATAGACATCGAGTTTTTGGGGAGTGATAAATGCCCAAATCGGTCGGCCGAGCACTTCGAATACACTGCACCTGCGGACAGAAGATGAAAGTCTCCAGCAGCATGTACGGCCTGCCTGGAAAATGCGTCGCCTGCCGCCTCAAAATTCGAATTCCCCGCGAAGACGCGATCCCCGAAGGCGCCACCGATTTTCACCTCAAAGACCATCCCAAACTGATCCGAAAATCCGCAAAAAGAGGAAAAGCCGAAAGAGAAACTGCAGACGCTCAGAAAGCCCTCGATTCTGTTTCGAACGAACCCCGCACAGAAGGTGCCCCAACTCCAGTCACCGAACTCGATATCGCCGCAAGTGCACAAGTCAGCCATGAAAACGTCGCTGGATCACGGCCTCTCGATCCCCTCGAATCACTCCAGCAAATCACCAGCCTCAAACTGAAAATACAACGCCGCCTGAAGGCACTTGAAAAATCTGGCTCAAAAGATAAAACGTCCCTTGCAAAATTGCACAGCCAACTCAAAAGAGTCAAGAAGGCAAGAAACGGACTCGACGAACACATGCGGCAGCTTATCATGGAAGTCGCTATCGAACTCACCAACACCTACGAAAAAATCTCCCGCGCCCAAATCTCGGCGCGGGTCGGTGAAATCTCCTTCGAAGAATACCAGGGTACCGTGTACCGACTTCGGCATCGACGCGATCGGCTCGAACGCAGACAACTCAACCTGCGCGGTTGGCTCGCAGCCACAGACCCCTTTAACGTCGGAGGATACATCAACGTCAATCTAAAAGACATTCCAGAAGACGGATTCACCATCCCCGTTCCAGGCGATCCCGAAGACTCTTCAAACCTCCTCACGGCACACGCCGAAAACCTCAAGCAGGCGTTCCAGCTTCGCAAAACAGCCGAAAATAAAATGAACGTACTAAAACGCCTCGGAGAAGCGAGTGAAGGCAAAGAACAAGCCCGCCTCGCCGATGCATACAACACAACAAAAGGGATCCGTAGAAACGTCAGGGCCCAGATCACATTTTATCAGCAACGCCTCGCCGAACTCATTCAGGACTACGAAGGCGACCTCGAAACCCTCGAAGCGCAACTCGATGCCGAACGCGACAAAGTCGGCATGAATGAACTCCATCGCACCGAATTCGAAGTCATCGAACAGCAATTCACGCGCGCAAAACTCGACCTCGCAAAAGGAATCGATCTCGCAAAAAGACTCGTCCAGGCAAATGCGCTCGACGACGTTCCAGAACCCCGCGGAACATTTCTCCAGCGGCTTGGCTTCGGCGGCGGCGCTGTCGGCAATAGAACCCCCATCGCGCTGTGGGTCGCGGCAGGCCTTTGGGTGGTCAGCATTATCCTCCCATCCATCGGCGACTCCTCACTCTTCAAAGCGTTTTTAGACTTCAACAGCACCAGTAGTTCAGTCGCAATCGTTTTCGCACTCCCCATGT
>DTSJ01000082.1 GCA_012965445.1 Candidatus Hydrogenedentota bacterium | reverse complement strand
CGTAGGACGCGCGGCGACTTGTCTCGCCGGTATTATTGTTGGTGATCTCGACGGCGTAGGTGATTTTGCACAGGGCTGGAATGAAGTCGGAATCGATTTTCTGATAGATTTCTTTTGGAATACCGTCAGCAAATGCAGGAGCGGCCAAAAGGGTGAGCCCGATGGCGGCTGATTTTACGATGGCTGGTACTGAAACTCGAAACATTTGGGGCTCCCGATTAGTCTTCTTGATTATCCTGCTTTACCATGCGGTAGAGGGTCAGAGCACCCTGCTTGATAGTCAAGAGGACCAGTTTTTGTTTGCTGTCGACGCGCTTCGCATATTTCTCTTTGAAATCGGCAAGATTCTCTACCGTTTCGCCGTCCATGGTGAGAATGATGTCTCCAGGTCTAAGATTTGATCGTGCGGCGATCTCGCCTTGTTTAGTACCGGAGATGAAAACGCCTTTACGTGAAGGAAGCTGAGCCCGACGAATCATCGATGTGGTGAGTTCGGAAAGGGTGAAGCCCCATTCTTCGAGTTCTTCTTCGTCGCCTTTGCGTTCGCTTTTCTCGACGGTGATCAGTGGAACATCGAGTACGTTATCTCCGCGCTGGATGGAGAGGACGATTTTCTGACCGGGAGGCACGTCTGCAATTTGCTTTCGTATAGCTGGAAGGTCTTCGGTAAACCGGGCGTTGGTTTCATTTCCGTCGATGGCCAACAAGACATCACCGGGACGAATTCTTGCTTCAAAGGCCGGGTATAGCGGATCAACGTCGCCAATAACGACGCCTTTGCGTGTTGGGTCTTCTGTGACACGCGTCATTTCCTGAAACGAGATGCCTACGTCGCTTCTTCTGACGCGACCGTGGGCGATGATTTCATTTACGACTTGCCTGGCGATGTCGATCGGGATTGCGAAACCGACATTGTCGGCACCGGAGAGTTTCCGTGTGTTTATGCCGATGACCTCGCCTCTAAGATTGACAAGTGGCCCGCCGCTGTTGCCGGGGTTGATTGCCGCATCAGTTTGAATCCAGTTGTTGTAGGGGGCTCCGCTGGAGCCGAGGCTTTCGAGATTTCGGTCTGTTACGCTTACGATTCCGAGGGACACCGAGCGTGAGAGGCCGTGTGGGCTTCCCATCGCCATGACGGACTCACCTACTTCGAGGTTAGCGGAGATGCCCATTTTGACGTAGGGAAGGTTGGTTCGGGTGGTATTGAGTTTAAGTACGGCGATATCGGTATAGGGATCGGTACCGACGACTTCTGCTTCGACTTCGTCTTTGTCGGAGAGTACGCAGAGAACGTAGTCGCTTTTTCCGGCAACGTGTTCGTTGGTAACGACGTAGCCATCTGGAGTGATGATGAATCCGCTGCCTGTGACTGCGATTTCACGGCGCTCTCCGCGTTGAAAGACTTCTTTTACGGGGCTTACATGCACCAATGCTGGTACAACTTTGCTTTTGGCCGCGATGACGGGGTTACGGAATCCGCCGGGGGATGTTGCGCATCCGGTGCATACCAGGAGTGCGGCAAGGGATAGAGTTGACAGTCGTTTCAATGAAACTCTCCTTAGGTGATTACCAAGGTAACGATTTTTCGCTGGTGGTTTAACACCGAATATGGCAAATGCATTCCTGTTCGCCCCATTCAGCCCCTTTTGTATATCAAAAGCACCGTGGCAACAACAAATTGGACGGAAAATGGAGGACATGAAACTATCGGTAAACAGGGGTTCAGCGGGGTTGGGAAAGGCTTCGAAATCGGGTTGTTTTTGGGGGTAATCAGAGTGGATTGCTCAACCGCTTAACTGTTTTTCGATCCAGTCTCCAATTACGGTTACCGTATCATCGGGGATTTCGTGGCCTTCGTTGTGGAAGTGTTTTTCGACGGAGAAGTTGTGTTTTGTGAGGGCTTCGATGCATTCTTCGCCTTTTTGCTGGACCACGGTTTTGTCTTTCGTGCCGTGGACGACGAGGACGGGGTAGGGTTCGAGGGAGTCGAGTTTTTCGTTGGTGTCGGGGGGAAGGTCGCCGCCGCATGCAATGACGCCTCTTGGTTTTATGTGTCCGCTCGATGCGAAGCGGAACGCCATTGCGACGCCTTGTGAAAATCCGAGCAGGAAGACTTTTTCCGAGTCAAAGCCGTATTCTTCTTTGATGTTCTCGTAGAGCTGCATCATGTAGTCGAGGTTGTCAGTTATTGTATATTCGCGCATGTATCGGGTCATCCAGGAGAATCCGGGGCGACCGTTTTTCCAGTAGAACTGGTTCATTCCCTGGGGGGCTACGACGAGTATGTTCTTATCGCGGAAGGGGGCGAAGTGTTTGATGAAGCCTTTGCAGGATTGTCCGTAGCCGTGGGTTGCGATGATGAGCGCGGGTGGATCGGGATAGTCGCCGTTTGGGATCTGAACTGAATGGTAGGAACTGAATTGAATGGGCATCCGGTTGATTTGGATTTGGTCGTCATTGTCTACTTCTTCGATCATGGGGTGTCCTTGCGGGGAAGAGAAAAGTTGAGCGCATATTGTAGTCTAATTGCATCAGACTATTCATCCGATTGCGCGGGCGACTAGTGATTCTTGATACGTTCCTGGAGTTGATTAACGGACCGATTTGTTCGTTGTTCGTGGTGCTCCAGTTTTTTGTCGGCTTTGACCGCAGCTTCAGAGCCTGAGCCGAGATCTATGGTGGCGTTCCAGGAACGAATGGCGCCTTCTGAGTCGTTGAGTTTGTACTTCGCGAGGCCGAGATAATAGTGAGCCATCGCATACTGGATGTCGGCGTCGACGGCCTTCTGGAAGAACTTCCCTGCGACCTTGTAGTCCTTGCTATTGTATTTTTTCCGGCCTTTTTCGAGGTATTGCGAGGCTTCCTTGTGCCCGGATGAAGCCATTTTGTGTTTGGCTTCTTTGCGCACTTTGCCCAGTGCCGATTTGATGCGGTCAGTGAAATCTGCCATTGCCCAACCTTCCCTTGTGAAGAGTTTATCATCGACTGGGATTCTGCGCAACTTGATGGTAGACTTTGGACAGGTCGAAGGATGTTTGTGTTTGCGTGAATGCAGGAGATTAGACACTGTCTAATTGGATGACTATGGACCCGTCACTGATGGGGCCTCTGTTAATTCTGGGGGTAGTACTCATTGCCGGCAGTGCGGGTGGATGGGTGGCTCGACGGCTGCATGTGCCGTCGATCACGGGGAACATAATAGCGGGTACTCTATTAGCGGTGACTGTGTTTCGGGGAGTCGGGGTCGCACGGGAACTTCAGCCATTGTCGTCGTTTGCAATTGGTCTCATTGCAGTGACGGCTGGCGGACATTTTTCGTATCGGCGTATTCACAATGCGCTACGCCGGATTATGTTCATATCGATTTTCGAATCCTGTACGGCGGTTCTGTCGGTGTTTTTATTTTTGCGGTTGTTTGGAACCGATACGCTGGTTGCGCTGATGCTGGGGTGCCTGGCGGCGAGTACTGCTCCGGCGACGACCGTGGCCTTGATTCGTGAGAATCACGCGAAGGGTCCATTTGTAAAAACGCTGCTTGCGGCAGTTTCGATCGATTCCAGTATATGTATTCTGATGTTTGCATTTGTGCATGGTCTGCTGGCAGCGTTGTATTCGCATGCTGAAGTGACCTTGGGATTTGCAGAAGGACTTCGGCAGACTTTGTGGCAGTTGTTGGGGTCGGGGGGGCTCGCTGTTCTGCTGGGATTTATTACGTCGCAGTTGTTCGATAATCATCGGTATCACGATTTCAGTGTATTACTGGTTTCTATACTGCTTGGGGCGGGATTGTCCTTTTATGCGGGATTCAGCCCGCTGTTGACCTGTCTTTTTTATGGTGCCTATCTTGGCAATACGTCGCGCAGAAACGAGGAGCAGCTCCGTGCGCTGGAACCGATTGAGCCTTTGTTGTATACGGCTTTTTTTACACTAGCAGGCGCGACCGTGCACTTCGATCTGTTGATGTCGGCTGGTGGATTGTGTCTGGTGTACGTGGGGGCGCGAATTCTTGGGAAAGGGGTGGGGGCTTATCTTGGGGCGTGGCTTTCGGGGAGCTCTAAGCGCATTCGCAACAGTATGCCGCTGGGATTCGTGCCGCAAGCAGGTGTGGCGTTGGGGCTTGTTGTGATACTGCAGGGGGATTCACGCATACCGGAGGAGGTATCGTTTCTGGTAGGTACGTTGGTGCTGGCGGCGGTGACTATCAATGAGATTATAGGACCTTTCTTCACCCGTGCGGCGCTTCGGCGATCACGGGAAGTGGATCTGGATCGCCCACGGCTCGTGGAGTTTCTGGATGAGGAATTTATCCTGCCGAATTTGGAGGCGGGGGACAAGTGGGAGGCCCTTGAGAAACTGGTGGATTTCTATGCGCGCACACATAAGGTTTCGGAAGCGGAGAAGCAGCATGTGTTGGAAACGGTGGTTGAGCGTGAGAGGGAATCGGCTACGGGAATCGGGAAAGGGGCGGCGGTTCCGCATGGTCGCGTGGATTCGGGGGACGCTATTGAGGGGGTGATGGCATTGTGTCCACAGGGGATCGAGTTTGACGCTTTTGACGGGGAACCTGTGCGAATATTGATGCTGATTGTAACGCCTAAGGAGCATGAGAAGCGGCATCTGGAGGTGTTGGAGAGTATGTCTATGATGATGTCGAATGAGCAGATTCGTTCGCGGCTGATTGCGGCGATCGATGCGAATGATGCTTGGGAGGTGGTGGAAAGTGAGGAGTCGAGGACATTCAATTATTTCCTGGAGATGGACGAGGACGAGGCTTCGAACGGGACGTGAGGGGGCTATGCGGGATCGTAGATAGTGCGGACTTGATTTTTTGTGATGCGTCCTGAGCGTCCTTTAAATATGTAGATGTAGCCGCTATTATGTTCCCCGTGATCGACGGCACATGCAGCCGTCGAGCCACCCATC
>DTSJ01000081.1 GCA_012965445.1 Candidatus Hydrogenedentota bacterium | reverse complement strand
ATGACAATGAACTGAAATCGCTACGACGCACCTTGTATACGCAGAGCGCAGTCAGAGCGGAGAGAATCCCCAACACAATCAAATAATCCTGATACGCCGCAATTTCATGATACTCGTAGCCATAGCGATAATACCGATACCCAATTCGATCCCAGACGTCGTCGAACGTGAATACAATGCAAATGATCACTGTCCCCGTTGCGCCAACGATACTGAACGGCTGCCCCGGCGTCTCTCGATACCAAGTACGACCCACAAGAGCAAACACGGCGAACATGCCGGAATACGCGACGATCCAAAGCCCCGGCATATTGCGTTCCAGAACAATGCCCAACGTGATCACAAGATTCAGGCAAAATACCCAGCCCAATAACAGCATTCCACCGCGTCTCGGATTGTTTTTCAACGCCAGCCAGAGAAACGGCAGTACTCCGGCCAGAAGAGGCCCGTACCACAGTGCATGGCCCCACCGACTCTGAATCTCAAAGACCCAGATCGTTGCCCCAATCATGTAAAAACACGCGATCAATGTGCTGCGGAGCAGATAAAGCGCCGGCAGCCCCAGGAGCAACCACGTAAACAGAAAACTCGCCAGGTTCCCTGGAATATGGTACGTCTGACCAATCAGCGCGATCGAGCTGCCAATCGCCATCGTCAAAAGCGCACCACTCCCCTCACGCCATGCAGTAGAATCGTTCTTCCTGAACAGCGCCCAGCCCACAAGCCCCTGTGCAGCAGCAAGTGGAGCAATTGAAATAAAAGTTCGCACCGATCGAGACAGATCGTCCCAGTTACTCGCCAGCAGTAAAATAACACCAGACCCGATCAAACACGCCCCTAGAACACTGCACAATACAATCGCAACCTGCGTCATTGAAGTCCGCTTCGACGAAGCATAATGAGCGCGCAGCCGTTCAACCTCCTCCTCGTTCAAGACCCCCGACTCGATCAGTTTCGGAAGTTCACTATACAGCCAGCGCAAGTGCCTTCCCGACATAGGATACCCCTCTAAAGTTGCCGAACCCCAACACAAACGTAATAGTGGTCATTCAATCCCCAACAAGACACGAAAGATCCCTTCTGCCGAAAATAGCAGGTCCAACCGAAAAGGTCAATCGATCAAATCGCAATTGTTTCAGAAAAGGTTTTTAGACATTGTCAACAATTTACTTTTATAAACCAATACACCTAAGATACTTACAACTCACGACCTCTCGTTTCCCACATCCCCAAAATCCACCTTGATCGACCCAATACGGAATCTGGCACTTTCGTGATCTTCGTATCTTCGTGGTGAGTATCAGTCTTCCGTTATAGGATTCTTTCCCGACTCATTCTCCGCGTTCTCCGCGGCTCCGCGGTTTCATAGTCCTTCAGAGTGCAACACCCGCGTTATACATATAGGGGCATATTCCCCGCGACTTAGGAAGTGAGAGGGGAGGTCGGCAGCGTAATCAGCGCCTGCGACCCGGCCCCCGGCGAACTCGATATCGTCACCGACCCCCGGTGCTCCTCGATGATGCCCCGCGTGATGGACAGGCCAAGACCCGTACCCATCGCCTTCGTGGTGAAATAGGCATCGAAGATACGTTCGAGGGTCTCGTCGTCCATCCCCGGACCGTCATCGCGAATCTCGACTTCGCAGGTGTCGCCCGACGTCCGGGAAAAGAGACGAACGCGGCCGTCTTTGGGGCAGGCTTCGAGAGCGTTGATAAGGACATTAAGAATGGCACGAGACATTTTAGCGGTATCCAGCATCAGCGGCATGTCGCCCGCCCGGAGTTCCGCAGTGAGGTTGACGCCGCGCATCTCAGCATCTTTCTTCATTAGCCGCAGACACTCCGCAAGAATCGTGTCGATGGATGTCTCCTCGAAATTGAGTTCTTCCTCCTTCGCAAGCGATAAGAATCCCGACACGATGTCCTCGAGACGATCCACTTCTGTGCGAATCGTTCTAATCTGTTTCGCCGTGTGGTCGTTTTCCGGAGCGTTAAGCGAATCCAGCGCATGGCTCGACAATAATTTAATCGCATTCAGCGGATTCCGAACATCATGCGCGACCCCAGCCGCAAGATTCCCGATTGCCGAAAGACGCTGCGCCTGCCGCAGATTGCCCTCAACAATTTCCTTTTCTTTCAGCGAGTCGACCATAGCGTTAAAGGTCTTTTCCAGCGCAACGATCTCCGCCGTATTCCCTTCTGCTTTGACATATTGCAAATTCCCTTCGGCAATCTCAGTACAAGACTCCGAAAGCTCGCGAATCGGGCGGAGGGCTTTCGCAATGAGATAAATCATCAGGCACAGGGTAAGCACGAATATAATCGTGATCGTCGAGAGATACTCGTTTTGAAATGCGCGAATGACCTCGGTCTGTGGATTGAAATCCAGTTCCATCATCACCAGAATGCTGGTACCGTCACTCAATTCAACGACCTGTCGCGCCTCGAAATAGAAACCGCCTTTGCCGGGTTGAACCAAAGGCTGCACAGGCCCGGAATCGCCGGGATCGACTTTTACATCGGTCGTAAACTCGTCGGTCAATGAATCAATCACATCCTCGATTTCCATATCAGGATTCATCACCAGAATGCGGTCAAGCTGGCTGCGCACCTGTTCCGCCGCATTGTTCGCGCGGTCTTCCATGTGCGTCACGATATGACCGTAATACTGCGTAGTGAAAAAGTAGACCGAAGCCAGCAGGCACAGCAGCAAAACAACACACAGCACGATGATCCGGGCGATCAGCGATTGGTGCCAGCGCGGCTGTGTCGGGAGCGAGTCAGACATGAGCTAGGGCGTCGGCGTTATCTCTCCGCTCAGCACTTTCATGATTTCCTGCACATCTTCCCATGTCTTTTTCTTCTCGCCCGGACTCCGCAGCAAATAAGCAGGATGATACGTAACCCGTAGCGGGATTCCATGATAGAAATGCCACTTTCCGCGCAGTCGTCCTGTTGATTCGTCTGTCTTGAGCAGCGTCTTCGCCGCATGGCCGCCCAGCGCGCAGATGACCTTGGGCTTCACCAGTTCGAGCTGGCGCACCAGATACGGTTCGCAGGAGTCCTTCTCCGCGGGCAGCGGGTCGCGATTGTTCGGGGGACGGCACTTGATCACATTGCAGATGTATACGTCCTCGCGCCACAGCTTCATTCCCTTCACGATGATGTCCGTGAGCAGATCACCCGAACGACCGCAGAATGGAATCCCCTGCTTGTCCTCATTCTCGCCCGGAGCTTCACCCACAAACACCAGATCAGCCGTAGAACTCCCGTCCGAGAACACAGTCTGCGTCCGGCCCTTGCACAAGTCGCACAGCGTACACGCGCGTACCTGCTCCGCAAGCCCCTCAAGGTCCTCTGCCAGTGCAACACCCCTGTTAGTATCAGGGGCATCAGCGTCCCCCGAAGAGGCCCCCACCGGCGACGCAGCAATTCCCTCAAACAAAGCCGCCACTTCCGGCGAAACTTTCAGCATACCCGTTCGCGGATGCGCAGCCTGTTTCACCAGTTCCATCGTGTCTCGAATTATATCGTCTAAAGAGTTTTCGCTCATGTAAGTACCTGTTCAATTATCGGCCCGATCATAACACGTTGGTCATATATCTCCATACTCCCAAGTCGCGCCGCCGCTCCCATCTTTCGCCGCAGTGCCTGATCATCCAGCAGTGCAGCACATCGCTCCGCCATCTGCGCAGCATTTCCATCCTCAACGACGAATCCCGTCTCGCCGTCAACAACCGGATGCGCCGAAGAAGCGCATGCAACAACCGGAAGTCCAGCCGCCATCGCATTCAGCAGCTTGATCGGATATCCCGACCACGAAGTCCGTGGACACAAAAACACCGCATCCTCCTCAAGGATTTGCTTCAGCGCATCCAAGTCCGGCGTATGCACCACTTCCGCATACGGCAGACTCCCCGCATCGTTCGTAGCCACAATTCGCCGCACATTGGGACGAAGCTCGCCGATCCGCCCCATCACATCAGCCAGCATCTCCGGATTTTGATAACTATCCAGATTCCCCGAATAGATCACACAAGGCGATTCCGAATACACCTTCTCATGCCGAAACGGCTTCGGACTAATCCCGGGCGGAATCACCGACACACGATCATCTTCCCACCCCTTGCTCACCAGATAATCCCAAAGCCTCTCGTGCGGCGCAACAACATGATCAGCGCGTCTGGGCACATGCTTATCCAGAGCCGCACCGACCGCTCCGCCGATCATCCCAAAGCCGCCATAATGCGGCAACTCATCCGCCATCGCATTATGCGCGTGATAAATGATCGGACGAATCCCCGTCGCCAACGCCACCAGCAACGCCTCATAATTATGAGCATCGATCATATCAATCTCATGCTCCTTAACCACATCCTTCAAGAAAGAAACCATCCGCCAATCCAGCAGAGGCTTCGCCCAAAAAGGCCCCGCCTTTATCTGACGCGCAAAAGGCACCATCGGCGCTCGATGGATCGCAAATTCTTTCGGATCATCACCCGCACCATAACCATAAACACACACATGCACCTCATGCCCAAGCTGCTGATACACCCGAGCCGACTCCGTCAAAAAAACCTGCGACCCCTGACCTACCGGATACGGAAACGCGCCGACAAGAGCGATCTTGCATTTAAAACTCACTCAAAATACCCCAGATCACGCAAGCGCGACTCCACTTCCGCCTCCTGTTCAGATGTGTAAGCAGGCGCGGATTTCGATTTCGTTGAAAATTCCGCTGATTCGACTTTACCGCCGAGCACACTATCGCCTTCTATCTCCGGAGCCGCAACATCGAGAATCTGATATACCGTCGGCGCAATATCCAGTAGCGACATCGGCTTCAAAGCGAATGGCTCCGACAAAAAGAATACGCCTTCGGGACGATGGTTTCCGTTCATACCTTTTTCTTTTCCGCCAATGTGTTCATGCGCCTCAATACGTCGGAAGCATTCCC
>DTSJ01000080.1 GCA_012965445.1 Candidatus Hydrogenedentota bacterium | reverse complement strand
GCGTGCCCAAAGACAACATTTTGCTCGGACCCGGACGTGGATTCGAAATATCCCAGGGACGTCTCGGACCCGGCCGCATTCATCACTGCATGCGCTCCGTAGGTCAATCGGAAAAAGCACTAAGGCTGATGTGCGAACGCGGCCTTTCCCGCGAAGCCTTCGGAAAACCCATCGTCAAGCTGGGCGGCAACTTCGACGTCATCGCGCGCACCCGCCTCGAGATTGACAGCTGCCGACTTATGGTACTCCGGGCTGCCCGCGCGATGGACGTTCTGGGTACGCAACAGGCGCGCATCTATATTTCAGGAATCAAAGCCATGGTGCCTGAGATCACCTGCAATATCATCGACCGCGCTATCCAGATGCACGGCGCTGCCGGTGTCTCACAGTGGACCCCGCTCGCGGCCATGTATACGGGCTCACGCACGCTTCGTCTTGCAGACGGTCCGGATGAAGTTCACCGCATGGTCGTGGCCCGCGCGGAACTGTCCAAGTACTAACGGCATCACGAGGTTTCGCCCTCGAACGCTGAGAGAGGACAAACGATGAGTGAGAATGAAGGCTTGTTTTCGGATTTACGCGTGGTTGAGGTGGCGTCGATGTTTATGGCGCCTACCGCAGCTACCATTCTGGCCGATTTCGGAGCAGAAGTCATCAAAGTGGAATCACCGGACGGTGATAATCTTCGAAGACTGCACCAGATAAAGGGTATGCCGGAATCGGATATCGAGTATTGCAACCTGCTCGTCAATCGAAACAAGAAAGGCCTTGTGCTGGACTTGAAACAACCAGCCGCCGTCGAGGCACTGCACAAACTCATCGCGTCAGCAGACATATTCATCACGAACTATCGTCCCAAAGCCCAGGCCCGCCTGAAAATCGCATTCGACGACGTGAAAGAAATCAATCCGAGACTCATATATGCCTACGCCTCGGGCTACGGTGAAACCGGGCCTGACGTCGATCAGCCCGGATACGACATGATCTGTTATTGGACGCGGTCCGGCCTTGAATCCGGCTTGTTCCCGATGGAAGAGTGGCTTGGGGCATGGCCTCCGGCGATGGGTGACAATCCGACCGGTTTGACACTGCTGTCCGCGATCCTCAGTGCGCTGTACCGCCGCGAGAAGACGGGCAAAGGCGGGCGAGTCTCGACGAATCTGCTGGCAAACGGCGCCTGGTCAAACTCCTGCCTCATTCAGGCGCAGTTGAGCGGCGCAGAGTTCCAGGAAAGACGTCCACGCGCCAATGCGTACAATTTCACAGGCCTGCACTATCGATCAAAAGAAAATCTGCTCATCAGGATGTGCATTGTCGAGCAGGAAAAGGATTGGCCTAAGTTCTGCAGCGCAATGGAACTGACCGAACTGGTCGACGATCCGCGCTTCAAGAGCCTCGAGCTTCGCCAGGAAAACATGCCGGAACTAATCAAAATCATCGATGAGCGCTTCGCACAGCAGAACCGGGAATACTGGCTCGCGCGACTGATCGAGTTCGATGTACCCCATTCCGGTGTCTCTGGTTACCCGGATGTCGAAAAAGATCCGCAGATGGAGGCGATCGGCGTATTCGTCGATTTTGAACACCCGAAACACGGCCATATGCGCACGATAAACAACCCCATGACCATCGACGGCGAAGAAAAAACGATTCGAATGGCCGCGCCGGATCTGGGTCAGCACACCGTCGATGTCCTCAAAGAAATCGGCTACGGTGATGATGAGATTGACCGAATGCTCTCAGACGGTGCGGCACGTCAGAGCGTGCAGGAAGTCGAATAGGAATTAGTCCGTCCTGGCCTCACCGAGTAAAGCAGCGTTACCCCCTCAGCAGATCCCGCGCCCGGCTGAAAAGCGGCTCAATGGATTCCTTGGTCACTTCCCAAGTTGGGTCCGGTCGTTTTCCGCGACGATGCAGCATCAGGTTGAATCCCGTGATAATCGCAAATTTATAGGCCGCAAGCGCCCGATACCAGGCAACATCAGGAACGGACTCTCCGTAGGCCTCGCTGTACATTGCGATAAGTTCATCCGCCTGAGGCATCAGCCCGGAGGAACTCCGGTTGTCAGCCCATGCCTTGGAATCGTTGAAGGTAGCGATCCAGCCGACATCGTTGAAGGTCGCCCCGACTCCAACCAGTTCCCAGTCAATCACGGCAAGCAATTGTCCCGTTGCGGAACAAAACAGGTTGGACCATTGAAAATCGCCGTGAAAAATTCCGACGGGGGCCTCTTGGGGAATATTATCCAGCAGCAGTTTGCGAACCTCAGGAACCAGAACCATACGTTCAGGATCAGCCGCCTTCTCGACAAAGCGATCCCAGCGCGTGACATCGTCATCGAAAGCAATGGGATCGCCCAGATATCCAGCCTTCGCGGGGTCCACCCTGTGAAGGCTCGCGAGCGCGGTCATCGCCTGCCGAGCCATCTCCCCCCGCGTCGATTCGTCGAGCTTCGCGACCCAATCGCTGCTCTCAATCCGAATCACGTCGCCCTCAAGTTTCGGCACCGTAAAATACGGGCGACCGAACCATTGCGGATCATCCCCAGACCACTTTATCGAGCAATGAGGTACAGTCGATCCGTCCAGAGCGTTTAAGACTGCCACCTGACGAAGTACGTCCGCAGTTCCAACCAGCTTCACATTGGGCGGCGGAAGTCGCAGAAACCAGCTCTCCACGGTGCCGCGACTTTCAGTGCTGAATCCGTAAGCAAACCCCGCATGCCCCGGCATCGCATAGACATCGGATACCTTCGTTTCCTCATCAACGTACATCGCCCTGCAGAATGGCCCCAGGCGCTCTTCCAGCTCGTTCAGTTCCATAATCGAGTCCGTCCCAGCCTACGCCCGTCGAATCGTCAAGCCGCCGTCCACCTGCAGCGTCGCGCCCGTGATAAAAGAAGATGCTGGCAGCGCAAAATTCAGCGTAGCGTGAGCCACTTCCTCCGGGTCACCATAGCGTCGCAGCGCCGTTCGTCTGCGCGCATAAATCGCCTTGGACTCCTCAGGAATCTCCTGGGTCATGCCCGTATTGATGGGTCCCGGACAAATGCAGTTCACCGTGATCCCCTCCTTCCCCAACTCTACCGCCAACGACCGCGTCAGCCCGATTACCCCATGCTTGCACGCCGAATAAGGACTCGATCCCGCCGTCGCGCCCATTCCCTCTGTCGAAGCAATATTCACGATCCGCGGCGAATCCGATGCGCGCAAATGAGTCAGCGCAGCCCGAACAGTGAGTGTATGGGCAGTCAGCAGAACTGAAACGCTCTTCGCCCATTTCACCTCATAGTCCTCATCGTCAATCCGCGCCGGCAGCGAAATCCCCGCGTTGTTCACCAAAATATCAATCCCTCCAAACCTTTCCGCCACCTCCCCTATTACTCGTTTAATTCCTGCCGCATCCGAAAGATCGAGAGTCCATGCCTCACCAGTACCTCCCGCATCCTTGATTTCCCGAACCACTTCCAGCAGGGTCGCTTCGTTAATATCAATCGCGGCAACGTTCGCGCCTTCATCAGCAAAAAGGTGCGCCGTCGCCCGTCCCATACCGCTCGCGGCGCCCGTTACCAGTACCGTCTCGCCTTCCACCGAGCGGCTTAACGCCGTGAGTCTAGCCATCAATTGTCTCCATTCGGTTCATCAAAATATAGTCATCGAAATCAAAGAATTAGCGTACGGCAGCCTGCGCATCAAGCACCGCTTTAAAGCCCCGGGTCAGCTTCTCAACCGAACCCGTCGCCCAGAAATGCGTGAAGTAAAAGCTGGGTTCTTCATCGGTCATGTGATTGTGCAGGGCGACTACGTGAATGCCGGCTTTCCTCATGGCCCGAAGCACCGGCTGAACCTCAGCACCCGTCATAATAAAATCCCCGTCCATTGATGCCAGATCATCTTTTCCCTGGAAGGCCGCCCAGCTGGACAGACCCATAGTGCCGCCGATTGTGACTCCATTCATTGAGCCTTCACGCGGAAATGACACTTTGACGACGCCGTTGTTTACCTTGCCTTTGGTGCCAAGAATCTTGTCGATGACAGAGGCATCGATCGTACCCGCAGTCGGAATTCGTCCCGGGAAGCGATTGACAGGTTCAGGCGACGCGCTGCGGACGGCCTTAACGGCATCCCACATCCTCTTGACCCCCGCAGCAAGTTTGACCGGATCCCCTTGTCCCCCAATGTGCATGAAGTACACCTTCGGGTCATCATAGAAAAAGTGATTGTGCAGGGCCGTAACTTCCAGTCCACCAGCGAATGCCGCGTCCATAGCCGCGTCCACCTCATCCTGAAATACAACGGTATCGCCCATCACCATCGTCCCCTTTGGACTCTCCTTGAAGGCCGCCCACGAACCAAGACCTGCTTGAGGTTTAAAGGGCATACCGTCCACGCGAACGTCAACATCAGAACGTGACCATCCTATGCGAACTACACCGTCGGGCTGTGTAGTAGCGGCGGTGCCTGCGGCTTTGCCGATGGCATCGGAATCGAGCGCGACACTTGTCGGCACGACCGCCAAAACAAATCCCAATACAGCGAAAACTGAAAAAGCGGTCAGTTGAAAATATTGTCTTTTCATCAAAAACACTCCTTGCAGTTGTACTTGCGAAGGTTCCCCCCACGCCCCGCACGATTTGCATGTTTCTCTCGCTGTACGGTACAGGTTAGGATAATCGTTCGCAAATAGTTGTTCAAGAAATAGGCGCGCTAAGTACTCGAATTCGCGAAATCATTAAACCCCAGTTGGAAGATTCTAACAATTACTGTTGAATGGCGTTAATGGCTGATATCGACGCCTCACCAATTTCAGCTTTGAACTCTGTGTACACAGCTGTTCGTCCTCCCTACCAGACGCCTACTCCTCCGATCCGCAAATGCACTCCAGCGTTTGATTCTTGCGAGGATCTTTGCGGCGCCCGGCGTAATACCGATCAATGAAATCCTGAGAAAAACTCCGCG
>DTSJ01000079.1 GCA_012965445.1 Candidatus Hydrogenedentota bacterium | reverse complement strand
AGGTGTATCTGAATGGAGAGTGCTCATAACTCTGCCTCGTTGTACAACATCTTCACCAGAGCGTCGTACTCATAATTTTCGGCGTGTGCGCGTATGTTCTGCGCCAGAGCGACATCAATTGCTTCGACGTCCGTGGCCAGTTCCATCAGGCGATACAAGTAGCCATCGGCTGTCGCTGTACGCAGATCAGACAGCAGTGTTTCAGGTAACTTTGAAACCGCCAGGGCTATGTCTTCTGAGAGCAACAGATTTTTTCCGCTAGACCCCTCTTCAGACTCCTCTTCGTAGACATACGAAACATTCAAGAGCTTCGCAACCACATCAAAGATCTCATGATCGTTGAAGGGAAGTTGGATGAAATCATTGGCTCCAGCCTCAAGCGCGATGGTGCGATCACCTTCAAACGCGCGTTCCGTTACGGCTACGATTTTCACATCTTTGCCAGTGGGTAGAGTTCTTATTCGTTCAATTGTGGTTTCGACATCCATACCCGGCATTTCCAGATCTACGATAATGAGCGCTGGAAGCCAGTGCTTAAACTTCGAAATGAGCTCTACGCCATTTGTCGCTTCACCCACTTCAAAGCCAACACTTTCCAACAGCGTTACCAACACACGACCATTTTGCGGGATGTCATAGACGACCAGTATTCGACTCCCGGCTTTTGACGATGCAAGCCGAACGACTTTTCCCGTAGCCCATTGAATCCCGCTGACTTTGGGATTCTCAGGGCTTATCGTCAATGGTATCTCGACTCGAAATGTTGAGCCCACAACCACCAAGACGTCGTTTACACGATTGGAGACGGAAATACGGCCCCCAAGCATTTTCGTAAAGCTCTCGCAAATCGCAAGTCCGAGACCAGTACCGCCTGTCGATTCGCTGCCAATTGTTGTTTGCTCGAAATGCTTGAAGATTCTTTCGGGATCCTCTTTTGGAATGCCCGGAGCTGTATTTTCTACCTCAACAATAAGCCGAACCAGACCGGATTCAGGTTTATTCGCTGTCACCCTGAGCGTAACTCCACCACGGCGAGTAAATTTCACTGCATAACTCAAAAGGTTCAATAAAATATGGCGAATCTTACTCTCATCTGCAAATACATATTGTGGTATTTCGCCGATCTTGTTGACCTCAAACTGAATACGTTTTTCGCTCGCCTGAGTTCCAAACATCGACTCAAGATCGCTAAACATTTGGGACAGGTCAAAATCGTGAGGTGTTACCTCTATTACGCCGGTCTCGATTCTGGATATTTGTAGAAGGTCGTCCATCAGGGCGAGCAACTGCGCGCTACTTCGTTCGATAGTCTCCAGATGACCCCTTTGTTCGTCTGTAAATACCTCACGGTCTCGATGGAGTAACTGTGAAAATCCCAGAATTACATTGAGGGGATCGCGAATTTCATGAGACACATTCGCGAGAAGAACACTCTTGGCGTTATGCGCAGATTCTGCAGCATCCCGCGCGGTTAGTATGTTGGCCTCTGCTTCGTGCTCTTCGGTTATATCGCGAGTAACGATGACAACATGGGTGACGAGACCATCTGCATCGTGGTAAGGAAAATAGTCTGACTCACAAAAACGCCTTCCCGTTTTTTTCAGGTTTACCCAAGTCTGGTTGGTGGTGGCGACACCGCCGAAACATCGTGTTACGTGCGGAAAGATTTCTTTCTGAAAGGTTTTCTCCCCCCATACTACACCAACTGCTACATTGATGACCGTGCTGCGCTCCCGATCCATCTCCCTGCACCAGGCATCGTTCACTGCCTGATATTGCCAATCTGCATCTATCACGCTCATCATTGCACGCACAGAATTCACAATGAACTTGTATCGTCTGTTGAGCAATTCGGCCTGCTCACGGCTATGAATCTCATCTTGCAGGTGCTCGTTGCGCGCGACGAGTTCCTTTTGAGCATTGACAAAAGACAGTTGGTTTTCTACGCGGATGAGTACTTCCTGGATGTGAATGGGTTTAGTAATGTAATCGACGCCACCAACAGAATACGCTTTTACCAGACCGCTAGTATCTTGGGACGCGCTGATAAAAATTACGGGGACATCTATCGTCTTTGGATTTTGCTTGAGTTTCTCGCATACTTCATAACCGTCCATGTCAGGCAGGTGAATGTCGAGAAGTACCAAGTCGGGCACAGTTGATTCGGCTGCCGCCAACGCCATTCTTCCATTCAATACGCTGCGGACTTTGTATCCTTCGTTATTCAATATGGATGACAATAACTTCAAATTCCCGGTGGTGTCATCAACCACTAAAATGTTTGCAGCCTCTTGGACTTTTTTTTCGTCACTCATCTGTGATCTCCTCGATGGCCTGTATAATCAGGTCATACCGAAAATCGTTCGCCCATCCGCGCACCTTGCGAGAAGCGTTCTTGTCCATACCGGTCAATTCGCTGAGTAGTTTGATTACCAGATCGCCGTCAGCGTCCACAGTTGCGTCGTGCACGATGGAGAGCCATTCCGAGGGCACCCCCGAGAACACGGGCCGTGAATTGGCCTCAAGTTCTTCGGCGGCGTCTGAGTCCTCATTCGCCGCGCCATAGACGTACTTCAAGTCGGCATGCTTTCCCATGCTGGCAAACAAGTCCCCCTCCAGAAAGGGCTTCCGCATAAAATCACTCGCACCGACGTCCATTATCGACTGCCGTTCTTCCTCGAAAATATTCGCAGTCAAAACGATAATCACCACGTCCTTACCGTCATCCCTCGCTCGAATCTGCCTCGTCGCTTCCAGGCCGTCCATCCCACCCATTCTAATATCCATCAGGATGATCTGCGGATGCCACCGCTCAAATTCCTGAACCGCCTCGAGCCCGTCGGAGGCCTGTTTTACAGTGAACCCTATCGGGGTGAGGAGACGTCTCAGGAAATTTCTGTTCGTCTTTATGTCGTCAACGACCAAAACACAGACTTCCCCTTGATTCTGATCTAAACCGACGACAAGAGGCGCACGGACTTTCAGTTCAAGGGTGGCTTCAGTAGCCTCCCTCGCCAGCAGTTCTAACCGGAATGTACTCCCTTCACCTTCAATACTCTCGACGGTAATATCTCCACCCATCAGGCGCGCATATTCGCGGCTAATGGTCAAGCCAAGTCCCGTACTTCCTTTGGTCGTTTTGCCGCTTGATGACTGCTCGAATTGTTGAAACACACCACCCAGTTCTTCGGCTGCGATCCCGGGTCCGGTATCCTCCACTTCGACGACAATGCGAAACACATCGTTGTGCGGCGAGGACGATAAACGCACCGCGATTCTGCCGTTGCTTGTAAATTTGACCGCATTCCCGATTATATTTATCAATGCTTGACGGACTTTGCTCTCGTCCGAAGAAATAAATCGCGGGACTGGCCCGACTTTCTCGACGGACAGGCTGATCCCCTTTGCGGCAGTTCGAACCCGAAACATCATTTCCAGATCGACTATGAGCGAGTGCAGATCAAAGGTAGAGGTATTGAGCGTGATTCTTCCGGCTTCGATTTTGGACATTTCGAGGACATCATTGATAAGGGCGAGGAGATGCTCCCCTGAAGTATTGATTGTTTTAATGCTTTCGCGCTGATCGTCCGTAAGCGATATATCACGCTGCAGAATCTGAGAGTACCCCAGAATCGCGTTCATCGGAGTACGAATTTCATGGGACATATTCGCCAGAAATACACTCTTGGATCTATTTGCAGCATCACTAATCGATTTTTGATTTAAAAGCTGATTTATTACGTCTTCTACAATAGAAGACAGGTCAGCAACTTCCGTAACTAGTGAATTGCCCCGTTTGAATTCCATGTTCATGTTGATCGTTCTTTTTGCACTTTCGATGAGATTCTGAATCGGAACTCCGACAACTCCGATCAGCCAGCGCAGAATAAGAATTGCGAATAAAAGGTACAGTGCAATAGTTGATATGAGAACGAAGATAATGAAAGTTCGGTCACTCGTATAGTAAGTCTCATAATCTTCCAGAATATCATTCGAAATCCTCAAACAATTATCGAATTGATCGACGATAAGACTGGAAGTCTCATCATAAGAGTTAAGAGCGCTCGATTCCATTCGAATGTTCTCAGCTGAAAATTGCGCTTTAAGTGCCTCTATTTTGTCTAAGCCAATTCGTATTGTTTGAAAACGATCGAATATTCCATCGTAATCGCTATTCTTGACCCCTAGGGTTCTGTAGGAAGTTTCAATTGTATCTAGCGAAGATACGACTGATAAATGCATTATATCGATGAGTTGGATTAGGTAGAACTGTCTTGATGCAAAAAGCAAGTCCTGCGCTAATATATACGAATGGAATCTCGTCTCTAAATCATTAAACTCGATATTTATAGCGCGATGTTGTGAATAAACCCTTAGTTCTTTCGCCTGACGTTCATTTATTTCGTAAAACAGAACTACTATAGCAATCGCACCTACTCCAGCTACAACAGAAACCAAAAGGAATAGTTGCAAAAAACTGAGCTTGATTTTTTTACGACTGAACATTAATTTACTTTTTTTCGTCCTTGTTTGTGTGAGGCCAAGAGGCTACCTACAGGGCCTTCTCTTATGAATAGTGTAGCAACCACTTGACACCTATATCACGATCTTTCAATCCCTGAACCTGCTCTACCCAATCGGGTTGTGTGTACGGTTCGGAGTTCACGGCGGAGGCTTTACGCGAATGGCTTTATAAAGTGGGTGTAAATACCGCATACATCGAGCCAGGAAGTCCCTGGGAGAACGGCTACAGCGAGTCTTTCAATGCCCGATTACGCGACGAACTACTCAATGGAGAAATCTTTGACACGCTACTCGAAGCCAAGGTACTCATCGAACGCTGGCGCGTGCATTACAACCAAGTACGCCCACAAAGTGCCTTAGGAGGTCGACCGCCAGCACCCGAAACCATCACCCCAAGAAAGAACTTTACAAACAAAAAACTCAACCCTATACTAACTT
>DTSJ01000078.1 GCA_012965445.1 Candidatus Hydrogenedentota bacterium | reverse complement strand
TGGCGGGGCGATGACGGTTTCGGATGCGTTGCCTTTGTTTGTCGATATTGCTCATGGGTTGGATACCGCGCACGAGGTCACCGGATTACCTTGACCCCCTGAGGCATGGGAAAACTGTGCCTTAATAAAACTACCTAGAATGTGCTACTTTGCTTGACGGTACACAACATTGCCACTACACTGGACACTCGCGCAGTGGTATGATGGTCCGTCTTTATTGAACAACCGGATATTGGCCATGGATGCTCTACAGAGCAAAGCTGCTTTCGATCAAGCAGAACAGCACTTCCGCAACAATGAATTTGACGCAGCACTGCAGATCTTAAATCAGCTCAATCGGGCATTTCCTGGAAACAAGGATGTGCTCTACCCCATGGCGCAATGCATGGCCAATTCGAACCGTCCCGACGACGCCAGGAAAACTTGCGACTTCCTGGTCCAAAGATTCGACCATCCCGGCGCAAAGAAATTACTAACGCAACTGCAATCTCCACCCAATTTGTTGGCCGACCTCGGCCTCGGTAATCTGGACAGTGGTCCATCGTTCGGCGCAGGATTAAAAAACGCCCCGTTAGAAAGTGCAGGACGCTTCGAGGAAGCTACGCCCTACTTACTCTCGGTCGGTATCTTTATCGGCGCATACGTTCAATACTTTCTTGTAATGAGTCAGTTTGACACAGAATCCTATCTGGAAGAACTTGTTGAGTCTATCAGGAATCCGGTAGTACCAACATCCGACTTGACTCCCCTATTCAGATTGATCCTTTCGGGTTTTGTGTTTAACTATACGATTGGGTGTTTCGTCTCCTACTTCGCTTTGAAGACCGTCTCGACACTACTTCACGACGACTTCGCAGATGATATGAAAGACGTTGCACTGTACACGCTGTTCTGTCTGCTCTTAGTGTTCATTCCGGTATTGGGCTGGATAGCCGCCATTGTCATTGTTCGTAATCACTACGAACTCAGCGGTAGGAAAACAGTGCTCCTGGTAATCGTCTGGTTTGTCTACAAAGGAGTGAGTACGTTCTTGCTCGAGTTACCCTTGGGCTTAGCTGCGTAGTCGTGCTTGAATACAAAGACTTCCAATCGCCAATAGAAAACAAGGGGGGCGGGGGGAGATTTGAACTCGCGCGAGAACGAACGAACCCCCATCCACGACAGGAGCGTCTTCCTGTTCAACCACGGGTGTCTCGCGTGACCTCAGTGCCCGAATCAAGATCGCCGAAGCAATCATGCAAAAACTTAACGCGTATGTCACCAGATCCAGCAAATACGAACCGAGCAGAAGAATCCGTACCGCGCACACCGCAAAGCCCAGATACATGCGCAGTACCAGCGATTCAAAACGCCTGAGACCCGAAAACAGCGTTCCGATTCCGCCGGCGAACCACGCCGCACCTATAATAACCAGTAACCCTGTCAAACGCTCGTCCCCTCCAATGAAATCTACGATACCACGTTGCGGCTGACGGCTAACAGTCCGTTGCAATTTTCAACCCCGCCCTGTACGATTGACCGTCTGCGCAGCCCAGCTCCCTGCGCACCCAAAAAGAATGGAATCGAATACGTGGGCAATCTCCAAAAATTCATCTGTGGACTTTCTATAGCATTCCTCCTCAACACCAGCTCCGCAATCGCCCAGGATGCCCCCTTCAGCACCGAATCGCCCTTCCACAATTTCTTCCAGGAGTCCGTCGCCGACACATTCGACGCAGAAGACCATTCAAAAAACAACTTCATCCGCATAATCAATCGAGGAGACTATTCCCTCCAGTTACGCATACATCTCATCCGCAGCGCCGTCACTTCCCTGGATATTCAAACATTCATCTGGTCAGACGACGAATGCGGAACGCTAGTCTTCAACGAAATCCTCAACGCAGCACGCCGCGGCGTAAAAGTCCGACTCCTCATCGATCACATAGCCTCCCTCAAAGACCCCGGCACTATTGCCTACCTGACCACCGCATCCCCCAACATCGAAATCAAATACTACCGCCCCCACGCGCGCCTGCTAAAGCCCTCCATCCCCGTCTACACCGTCAGTGCGCTCCTCTTCGCTGGAGGCATGAACCAGCGCATGCACAACAAAATCTTCATCGTCGACGGGGTACTCGCAATGACCGGCGGCCGAAACTACGACAACCACTACTACAATATGTCCACATCCTACAACTTCAAAGATCGAGACATTATGGTCCTGGGGCCTACCGTAAAAGACGCCCAAATATCCTTTGATCGCTATTGGGAATATCGCCACTCCATCTCAAGTAAAGTCCTCCCGGACGTCGTCAGGCGACTCAGAACCAACGATATCCAGGACGAATCATTCTTCAGCAGCGTAAGTGAGTACGGCATGTTCAACGAGCTCCACGAAGCCCTGGCCGATCCCGAACTCATGAAAACCCGATTCGTCGATACCCTACAACGCGCCGAATCAACACGATTCCTCACCGACGACCCCGGTAAAAACAACGCCTTCTGGCTGTTCAAAATGTGGGGCAGCAGTAAAGTCACGAAAGACCTCAAAAACGTGATCATGCAGACCCAAGAAGAATTGGTCATGCAAAGCCCCTACCTCGTCCTCAATCGATGGTCGCGGCGACCCTTCAAAAAAATCCGAAAAAAATCACCCGACGTAAAATTCATCGTCTCCACCAACAGCTTCGCCGCAACCGACAACATCCTCGCCTATTCCGCAAACTACCGCCTCCGCTCACCCTACATCCGGAAACTCAAATTCCAGATCTACGAATTCATGCCAAGACCCGAAATCATGCAGGAAGAATTCCCCCAATACGCCTATATGGAAAGCCTCGCAGCAGCCCAGGGACTCGAAAAACCATTCTTCCCCGTACACGGAAAAGCCTTCGTACTCGACAAACAAATCGCCTTCGTAGGTACCTACAACCTCGACTCACGCTCATTCAACCTCAACACCGAAGAAGGATTCCTCATCGAAGACGAAACCATCGCCATGCAGCTCCGCGCAGATATCCTCCGAGACATCGCGCCCGAAAACAGTTGGGTGATCGCAAAAAAGAACACTCCCTCAGAAGAACTCGCCGAACTCAACCGAAGCATCGAATGGTTCTCACGCATGCTCCCAATCGATCTCTGGCCCATCAGATACTCAAGCAGTTTCCAGCTAAAAGAAGGTGAAAAGCCTGTCCCGCAAGATCACCCAGAATTCTACAACCGATACCAAGACATCGGCTCATTTCCCGGCGCCGACGGCCTATCCTCATCCGAAATCCTGACCCAGTTCTACAAAACTTTCGGGAAATTCGCCACACCCGCGCTCTAGACGGCTCAGAGGGCGA
Organism: Candidatus Hydrogenedentota bacterium; assembly: GCA_012965445.1. The sequence continues at coordinate 1,653 of DTSJ01000078.1, read as the reverse complement.
ATAAGAAACATGCAGCTCAGGCCACCCCGCATTATGCGTCGCCTTCGCCATGTCCTCAATCAGTCGCTCCTGAATCTTCACCAGAAAAGGAACAGGACGCAGCATCGAACGCCCATAAGGGTTCGTCCCGTCCTTATCCATCCCAACATAAATAAACCACTCCATCGGCAGCTTAATAAGCTCACCCTCATGAATCTGATAAGCCTGTAGCTTCCCACCCTCACGACGAAAACGAACCGTCCAGACATCCATCGGCACGATATCCGCAATCGACTCACGACTCGGAGTCAGCACAATCTCCAACGCAGCAGCCCCATACGTAAACAAAGAAGTGTAAAAAAACATCTGGAAGCCCGTTCATACCCCGATCACCACTGTTCACTCGGCGATTCAGCGCATCCATAACCCTCCAAAAACCAGTTCCAAACAAAGTCCTCCTAAACCACATCAAAACCCTCCTGAGCCGAAACCAATAAACGAACACCGCTGCAATATTCTTTCAATCTTCCGAGTCCGCCTTACTCCCGGGAAGGCGAGCGTCCCCGCGAGCCGAGACAATCCAAAAACCTCCCTTCCCTGTCATTCCTAACTCGATTGGGAATCTCTTAGGTAGTGCCGCACCAAAAGTGAACAGTAAAAACGGGAAGTGATACTACTGCGTCTCATCCAAATCATCATCCTCATAGTATCCCAGATCGACACCCTTAAGAGCCTTCGTGTCCCGGCTGATCTGCCCGGTATGATAAGAAAAATGCTCCACCACATGCAGCAGTATCGAAATTCCAGTCTCACTATAAGCCTGCACAGACCGTTCAGCGAGAAGATCTTCAGGAGTGAGACCGTCAATAACCCGTTCAGCCGCAGCAAGCATAGATTTCAGTTTATCAACAAGCTCCTCCTGCGGAACCGGTCCGACCTCATCAAATTTCTCCTGCCGCACCCGATCATCGGGCGCACCCCCAAGCCCCGAGATAATCCACTGCCGAACATTCCCGCACAAATGCAGGACCAGATTCCCCAGACTGACCACCTCGTCATTCGGACGTCCCCACAGTTCCTCATCCGACAAAAAGATCCAGACGTTTCGAAATGCGCGGGACCGACTCCTCAATCAAATGAATCTTGCTCACTCGAATAAGTTCCGCGGTCAAAGCCGTATCAGACATTAAGAACACTCCTGTTGAAATTACCAACGCTTTCCTATTTATTTCGCATCAATGTGCGCACGATCTACGCATCAAAACGCGCAACACCCAGATCAACCGTATGCACCACCGTAGTTCGAATGTCCCCCAACGGCGCCTGCACCGACAATGCATGCCCCTCATCCCGACACAACCCGAAAACCGTCGGCCCGCTCCCGCTCATCAGCACCCCCTCGCAACCCGCCTCACGAAGTCTTTCCTTGTACTCCTCAATCACCGGATATGCACCCAGCGCCGCAGACTCCATCGCATTGTACAAGATCCCCTCGAAATCACCCGGTTTACACCCTCGAATCGCCCGATCCAGGCCCTCTGAATGCCCATGTTCGCTCACTTCAGCCCCGCTTTTCACCAGATCCGGATGCCCATACATCGCAGAAGTACGCACCTCCACAGGCGGATGGGGAACTGTGGGGACGTCCGAATGACGAGGTGGTCAGTCTGGGGA
>DTSJ01000077.1:1192-4984 GCA_012965445.1 Candidatus Hydrogenedentota bacterium | reverse complement strand
CTGGTGTGGGGCATCGCATTGGCAGAAGATGCCAAACAGATTGTCGTGTGTATGGGAGGGCCAGAAGTTGTACTGCTGGACTATGATGGCCGAACGATCTGGTGCTTTAGAATACCCCTCGGCATCAGAGCACGCAACGTCGCAATCAGCGCAGATGCATCGCTCATCGCCGTCGGCACCGAGGCCGGCAGTGTCTACATGCTCGATAAATTCAAAAAAATAATCTGGAAACGAGAGCTCGCCGACCAGATCCGCGGATTGATTATTCGCGACGCCGACAACATGATTATCGCGGGTTGTACCGACGGAACAGTATACGCCCTTTCCAAAGACGGTAAGGATCTCTGGCAGACCAAAATGGACTATAAAGTCTGGCAGGTCGTCAATATGCCCGGGACCAAACGTATTCTCGTCGGTTGCGGCAGCGGCACGATTCAGATGCTCGATTTAGAAGGCCGACCAAGTCGTCCTATCAACGCAGGCGGATGGATCTCAAGGCTTGCACTACGATCCGACGAACGCTACGCTGCAGCAATCATCGGAATGAATGTCGTTCATATTTACGATTTAGAATCACAAGAGCGCGTATGGGAATATGAGGTCGGCGAGACCTTGCAGGATCTCGGTTTTCTGGGTGACGAACAATTGCTCGTCGGCGCAAACTCCGGCGCCATGATTCTGGAAAAAGACGTAGGTATACTCTGGCGAAAAAATACCTCAGACCGCGTCATGCGAATTGTGGTTACCCAAGACGGCACACAAGCCTACATGGGACAGTTCGACGATGGCCTCATCCTGAGAAGTTTCAACGATTGCCTCATTTTTGCCGCGCGTAATTACGAAAAAGCGCGTGAATTTGAAGAAGCAGCGCGACTCTATGAAATAAAGAACGAATTGAGTCGCGCAGCCGACATGCATATCCAGATTGAGCAATTGGATAAAGCCGCAGAGTTGATTCTGCGCCTCGGCGAAAAAGAACGTGCGGCACTCCTCTACGAGCAAGGCGAATACTTCGCAGAAGCTGCAACTCTGTTCGAAGAGTTACACTTCTTCGAACACGCCGCCAAGTGCTATGAATCCGCAGGCGACAGCGCCAAGGCAGGCCAGCTCCAGGCAGAACTTGGCGACTCCATTAAAGCTGCCGAACTGCACCTTCAGAGCAATGACTATGCCGAAGCCGGAAAACTGTTTGTTGAAGCCGGCGAATCGGAAAAAGCAATCGACGCCTATGAGCAAGCGCTCGACGAAGAAGTCCTGACGATAGAGGGGTCAATCGCTCTCGGCGCATTATACGTGACAACCGAAAAATTCGATCAAGCCATCAAACTTCTTCAGAAAATCGTGACCGACGAGGAATTCGGATCGCGCGCTGAGCACCTCCTCGCAGAAGCCTTTATGCAGAAAGGCCTGTTTAACCTTGCTATCGATCACTACAGAGAAGCCCTGAAGCCGGATGCGGAAATCACCACTGAAAAAATCGAAATCTGGTACGACCTTGCTTGGGCCCACGAGCGCGCATACGACTACGCTGAAGCCAAGAAAACCTACAAAGAAATTCTCCGTCTTGACTACTACTATAAAGACGTATCTGGAAGGCTGGAACGGGTTAACGAGCTAAGCAGCGTATTCGACACTGCCGCCCCCGTCAATCCCTTCGCCAGCGACACCCACGGTTCCGCACCAGAAGGTGCGACCATGCCAATGGCCCAGCCAGGGCGCTACGAAGTCGTAAACAAACTCGGAGAAGGCGGTATGGGCATTGTCTATCTCGCCCGCGATACCAAACTCGGACGCGAAATCGCCATGAAAGTCCTCTCCCAGGCCTTCTCCGACAATATGGACTTCAAGAAACGCTTCATTCGCGAAGCACGCGCTGTCGCATCATTGAATCATAAAAACGTAGTCGCAATTTACGACATTGTAGAAGAAATGGGCCAGAACTTCATCTCCATGGAATTCGTCGAAGGCAAAAGCCTGCGCGAAAGGCAGAAAGCCCAGAGGAAGTTTACAGTTGAGGAAGCCATCGAAATTATCAAACAGACCGCCTCCGGTCTCGGAGCCGCCCATCAACAAGGAATTACCCATCGCGACATCAAACCAGAAAACGTTATGATTAAGGAAGGTACCGAGGAAGTCAAAATCATGGACTTCGGCCTGGCGCATCTGGACTTGGATGAAGGCTCAAACATCACACAAGAAGGCATGGTGATGGGTACATTGAAATACATGGCTCCGGAACAAGTCAAGGGAGATCGCTGCGATCCTCCCGCCGATATCTATGCCACGGGAATTATGTTCTATGAACTGATCGCGGGCGATTTGCCCTTTACCGCCGGCAATATCGGGTTCCACCATATGAATACCGTGCCGACGCCCCTAATCGATATCGTTCCAGGAATCAATCCCGATCTGAGCGAAATTGTAGCTCGATGTCTCGAAAAGGCTCCCGAAGCAAGATACGCCAATGGCGACGAACTCTATGACATCTTGTGTGACCTCGAAAAAAGTATGGGTACTTCAGACAACGACACAGTGATAAACTAGATCGAATCTTTGTGAGACAAAAGCTTAACAGATCCTAACGACACCAACTACAGGCGGAACTATGAAGACGACACATGCGCTGCTGATACTATGTGCGCTGATACTCAGTGCTTGCGAAATGCCACAACAACGAGGACTCTTCGGGGCGGATTCGGAGGTGCAGAAGGCCGCTGACGAGGCTGCTGCCGCAGCGAAAAACGCGCCGGAAGAAGAGGAAGAGTTCAAGCTCAATGATCAATACAGCCAGGAAGATCTCGACGCAGTATCGGAATTTGTAGAAATTCGCGCAGCAGTTTCCGCAGTTGAAAAATCGCTCGCGCAGCATCCCAGACAAGGAATCAAAACAGGTTATCTGAATCGAGGTATAGCCATGACGACCTCCGAGCATAGCGCCTATTGGTTTAAAGACGGGACCCTCTATTCGGTAAACCCCTTTGCTCGCGCCTATTCCCCCGAATTGCCCGAAGCCCCCGGCGAAATCACCGAAGAAGGGGTTCGTGCAGCCGTGGAAATTGGCACCGATAATGAGGATGCCAAAGAGGTTTCCTCTGGGGCTCGAGAAACATTTATCGAGTTTGTCAGCCTGATCGAATACGTCAATACAGCGCTGCTTGAGGACGACGAGTCTGCAAAAGTTTATGCTTACAGCTTTCTGAACGACTTAACGCCGCCCATTTCGCCCGCAGATGAAATGACGCAGGAACTCGAAACAATCGAGCGATTTCATAGACTATTCAATACCATCGCCCAGGAACAACCTGAAACCTATGACGAACTCAATATCGCTCAGTCTCTGACGATTTACACCTTCGGTCGTATTACGAAGGATATGAAGCACGAACAGGTCGCCCGAATTCTTGGCGGCGCAGGAAAAGAGGAAGAGAAAGCGGATAAGGGCGAAGACATGATTACCATGTTCGCCTGGCGCAGCGACGGCGTAAGCAACATGTATGCATTCTTCCGAAACGACCACCTCTTCGATAAAGTGATCGCTGGTTACAACTAGAACCAACACCCCCCCGACCCTTCGGGTTCACGCTACCGGAGCATCCGCCTTGTAGACCACCGTGTAAATCAAGTCACCGGACTTCGCACGGCCTTCATACTCATGGCTCAGGGCAGTCTGAATCGCCACTACCTGTACCTTCGATTCCACTACCCACCCATTGACCGCGTCGTCCAGTACCGATGTTTTGTCCTCGTAACCCTTGAAAGTCTTCACAAATATCATGCTGCTCTCCCTGCTGG
>DTSJ01000077.1:0-1182 GCA_012965445.1 Candidatus Hydrogenedentota bacterium | reverse complement strand
ACTGCTAACTGTTTAACAATTCAAAATAACTCTGCCTGCTTACGCGACAACTGAGCGCCGACTTTCCAATGACTCTCCATATATTCCTCGTCCCATTCACCAATCTCATTCAAAATCGGATACGCCCCCTTCCGCATCAGACTCTGAAAAGCACTCCCTACTCTATCATACGCATAGACTAATGTGCGCCTGTCATAATCCAGCGATACCTGCGCCGTCCGCTGCGAACCGCTTTCCAGACCAGGATCAACTACGCAAACCAATCGCCCCAATGCCGCCACAGTTCCATTGCGCCCCATCGCGCCTGATGCAGACCACTCAGCGTCCGGAATTAACTGACTGACTACCACCGCACGACCGGAGTCTACGAAAGTTTTTAGCCAATCCGGTCCTTCATACGTAAGACCCCCCTGTGGAATAAATACACACGTATCTCCACCAGCATCCAACACCGCCCTGTGCGCCGTCAAATCAATCCCCGTGGCACCTCCACTCACAACCAGCCTCCCACGCCTTGCCGACCATGCCGCAAGCTCCTCCGCCAACACCTTGCCGCGCCCGGAAGGCTCCCGCGAACCGACCAAAGACACCCGTTTTCGCCCCAACAATTCGACATCACCGTAGACACTCAACAGCGGTGGCGCATTGTAATCCATGACAGTCAACAGCGATTCTGGGTACTCTGAAGTCCAACGTGAGAGCCACTGTCCGCCCGTTTTCAAAACCCGTTCATGCAAAAAAAGCGCGCGATCCGCCGTCGCCGACTCACAGCACGCCAACGCCTCCGATGCCCATTCAAGACCCATCGGCAGGCCTTTCTGCAGCACAGAATGCTTCGCTCCTACCACCGCATGAAACGGAATATTCGCCTCCTTCAGCGCCAGCGCAACCCGATTCAATGTCACCACCCCAATCCCCGGAGTCATCAAAAGCGCAAGCAACCACGCGGTATCCGGTATTTCATGTTTCTCACCCATATCCCCAATACTACCGAAGCCCGCCCAATCCAGTCCACAGGTCGGCACTCACGAACGGGACCAGTTCCTTAGGCTCTGCTGTACAGTTCGGTGAACATTCCTACTATAACTTGTGTTTGGGTGTTGCATTCAGGAAAGGGAATTAACCACAGATGAATGCGGATAAACACAGATGAAGAGACTGAAAACCGCCAAGAGCCAGAGC
>DTSJ01000076.1 GCA_012965445.1 Candidatus Hydrogenedentota bacterium | reverse complement strand
TCGACGACTCAGGCTTGTCCTGTGCAGGAGGAAGCTTTCCGTCCGTGGGGGGCAATAGATGACAATTGAAGTGATGAATGATCTTGCTGCCGGGCTTGCATTGAAATGAAGTAATCCACACATCTTCCGGCAGGTCGGCATCCGAGAGATCCACGCTGAACGCTGTGTATTGATCATAGACATCATCGCTTACGTGGTAAGGCTCCGGCATCGCTACGATCAAATCGGGTTCACCGATCATCCAGCCTTCGAATGCTTCAAAAGTGCGCGGTACCGGTGCGTCCTTCGGGTTTCCACGGGGCGCGCCGCTGTCTACCCATTGTGTGATCAGAGCGATCTCCGAATCTTCGAGCGTGCGTTCGTTTCGGAACTGGCCCTTGTGTTTGGCGTCCGCATCCCAGGGCGGCATCTCGCGCGACTGGATCTGTTTGATAATCGACTTTGCCCAGGGGCGCACTTCTTCGTAGCGGATGAGCGACATCGGCGCTATCATTCCACCGAAGTTTGCTCCGGCAGGACGATGGCACTCCTGACAGTTTTCCTGAAGTATGGGTGCGACATCCTTGTAGAAGGTGTAGCGGCCCTCTGCGTCCACAGATACTGAAACAACTGTGGACAGCGCAATTGCGCAGGCAAGAAAGTTGAAACGCATGGCTCGTCTCCGAATTGGTGGTTATCCAGTGGAGTTTAGCCTAACACATTGGAAGAGGGATTCCAACAGAGCCGGAAAAGCGATGTAAACGGTCTATCCGATGTGCGATTGGTGATGCTCAGCACGATCCCCCGGAGTAGGGCTTTCATGTCCGAGAAGTTCATCAATAGCGGTCAGAAGCTCATCAACCTCGAAGGGCTTTTTGAGAATACGGTTCGCGGCATGCTCGATGGCCTCTTCGATCATGGTCATATCACTGACTCCGGTAATCACCATGATCGGAGTATCCGGGAATTCATTTTTTAACTCTTCCAGCACTTCGATCCCATTGACGTTCGGCATCTTCAAATCGGTGATGACCAGTTCCGGCAGAGAATTTCGGTAACGCTCTATTCCTGAACTGCCGTCTGCGGCAAGCAAAACTTCATAACCGTCCAGCGAAAGAAGATCGAACAACACGTCACGCATTTCAACATCATCATCGATAACCAGAATCGTTTCCATAGCTGTTGTCTCCTTTCTAGCCCCCTCAAGACTGATTGCATGTCATTCCATACACCTTAACTGTACCTGCAAACAGTCAGATTGACCGATTCAATCCTCTAAACTTCGGAGTGGGCCGTTTCCCCGCATCTCCAAGTCTATGCAGGGTAAAAACTTGCGAAGATCTTCGAAATACGGTATCATGATGGGTCGTTACGACTTTGGAGGTATCCCGGCTTGATACGCAGTATGACCGGATTTGGTAAAGCGTCGTGTGATTTTAATAATTCCTCTGTTTCAATGGAATTGAGTACCGTAAATCATCGCTATCTGGACGCATCCATTCGCCTTCCCTACGAGTGGTCGCCCGTCGAATCAGCGTTGCGGGAACTACTGAAGGACTATCTCAGTCGCGGAAAGTTGAATATAAGTGTGAATCGAAAGCGGCTCGACGGCACTGCGCAAGGTCTGGTGTTGGATACGACCATCGCTCAGCAATACATAGATGCCGCCGAGGAGTTGGCCCAGATGGCTGGGAGCAGTGATTCGTTGTCGGTAAACACGCTCGCCCAGTTTACAGGAGTATTCCAGCAGAAGGAAGACGAAGACAATCTGGAAAAAGCGCAGGAGGCACTCGAAGGCCTGCTGCGAGAGGCACTAACGAACCTCAATGCAATGCGTGATGTTGAAGGCAGCAAACTCTATGCAGATCTTGCACACCGTATCGACCTGATACGCACCACAGTTGAAGAAGTGGAAGCTCGCCTGCCGGAGCTGAATGAGATCTATGTCAATCGGCTGCGTGACCGTATTGCGGCACTTATCGAAGATTCTTCGGTGGCAGAGGATCGAATTGCGGTCGAAGTTGCGCTGCTTTCGGACAAAGGTGACGTAACCGAAGAACTCGTTCGTCTCAGGTCGCATCTGGATCACGCTGTTGAACTGATGGACGGTGACGAAGCTGGAGGTCGGAAATTAAATTTCCTGACTCAGGAGATTCAGCGTGAAATCAATACGCTGGGTTCCAAAGTGCGCGATACGGACGTGGTACGCCATGTTTTGAATATGAAATCGGAACTGGAAAAATTTCGCGAACAAATCCAGAATATCGAATAGAAAACTATTGATGATGCGAACAGGTAACTTATGCGTGGTGTCCGCACCATCGGGTGGTGGCAAAGATACGATTATCGGCGCCGTGATGGAATTCGATGATCGGGTCGTGCATCCGGTTTCGGTGACGACGCGGCAGCCACGCAACAAGGAAAAGGACGGCACGCATTACTGGTTCGTAAGTGTTGCTGAGTTCAAACGGAAAATTGAAGAAGGACAGTTCGTCGAGTGGGCGGACGTGCATGGAAACCTGTACGGTACGCCGCATTCGGAAGTAGACAAGCACGTGAGCGCAGGCCGTGATGTGGTTCTGGAACTGGATATACAGGGCATGCGCAGCGTCAAAGCGGTCGAACCGACGGCAACGACGATATTCATTATGGCACCTTCGCTCGAAGTACTCGAAGAGCGAATCCGCGGACGCGGCGGGTTGGATGAGGGCCAGATTGCGACGCGCCTGCGAAACGCGGAGGTCGAGTTGCAGGCGAAAAACGAATACGACTATGTAATTGTAAATGACATACTGGAGGATGCCGTGAACGAGTTTAAGCAGATATTGGAACAGCTCCGTCAGAATTGACGAAAACCTAAATGGAACAGAGGAGAACGATACGATGAAGCACATTGCCTTGGAAGATTTTACGAACGGCGATGAAAAAATGGACAGCCTGTACCGCCTCGTGAACATAGCGTCACGCCGCGCCAACCAGCTGAATAAACCGGAAAGCCGACCCCTGGTATCGACAAAGGCGGAGAAGACGACCATCATCGCCCTTGAAGAAGTACTGGAAGGGAAGGTCTGGTACCGGATTGGCGACGATGCCGAGAATGAATACGAAATCGACTAAATACGTCGTCTTGGGCGTGACCGGTTCTATCGCCGCCTACAAGGCTTGCGAAATAGCCTCGACATTGACCCAGAACGATATTCACGTTACCGTCGTGTTGACCAAGGCGGCGCAAAATCTCGTCGGCGCAGCCACTTTTGAAGGCTTGACGGGCAATCGCGTCATCACAGACATGTTCGATCCGGTGCAGAATGCCGACATCGAACACATTGCCGTATCTACTCGGGCTGATTTGTTTCTTGTAGCGCCCGCCTCGGCGAATATTCTGGGGAAAGCCGCGCATGGAATTGCTGACGACTGGCTGTCAACCGCGCTACTTGTCACGCGTGCTCCGGTGCTGTATGCGCCTGCCATGAACACGAATATGTACGAGCATCCTGCCGTTCGCCAGAACATTGCCGCGCTGACCGAACGCGGTGCGCTTTTAATTGGACCGGCTTCCGGCGTGCTGGCATGCAAGACTGTAGGTTCCGGGCGAATGGAGGAGCCGAAATTGGTCGTGGATGCCGCCATGTCGCTTCTCACCAAAGGAAACGATCTCGCCGGGAAACGCGTCTTGATTACTTCAGGGGCAAACCACGAACCCATCGATCCGGTGCGTTTTATCGGGAACCGATCTTCGGGGAAAATGGGTTATGCCATTGCCAATGCTGCACTCCGGCGCGGCGCAGAGGTGACCGTGGTAACCGGGCCTGCCGAAGTCCAGCCTCCGGGCGAATCGAATATCATTCAGATACAAACCGCGCTTGAGATGCACGATGCGGTTATGCGGTTATTGCCCGAATCGGACGTGATTATCGGCGCTGCCGCAGTCTCGGATTACCGGGTAGATAATCCCCCAACGGAAAAAGTCAAGCGCAATGGTTCGGGAATGCATCTCGATTTAACAGAGAACCCGGACATCATAGGCGCCGTCGGCGCCGGCAAGAAGGCCCACCAACTCGTAGTCGGCTTTGCGGCCGAGACTAGTGACTTGACTGCAAATGCGCAGGTAAAATTGAAGAAGAAAAACCTCGACATGATCGTCGCAAACAAAGTGGGAGCGAGTGACTCCGGTTTCGGGAGCGAGACGACCGATGCCCGCTTTCTGTTTCCCGACGGGAACATTGAAGAGCAACCGATTTTACAAAAAACCGAACTGGCCGAGCGTCTGATGGACCGGGTCGTGGAATTGTTTGATAAGGGTGTCAAATAGTTCTAACAAAGTTTTCTGGAACCAAAACGGTTTCCAACTTCAGGAACAACTATGAATATGACCAATATGATACTTGAATGGGTGCCCGGCATGTTTGCCGTGGTGCAGCTGCCTGTTGATTCGCCAATCCCCCAGTGGGCGCTCGATGCTGAGGGATTCACCAGCATCACGCGCACGGATGATGAACTCTCTATCGTGTGCAGAGAAGAGTTCGTTCCAGAGGACGCAGTTGCGGAATCCGGATGGGTCGGATTGTGTTTCGCTGAACCTGTGAAATTCTCTGAAATTGGCATTCTCGCAAACCTTACCGCGACGCTTGCCAATGCACAGGTCTCCCTTTTTGCCATTTCAACGTATCAAAATGACATTCTCCTTACGAAATCTTCTGACAGCATCGCCACCCGGCAGGCCCTTGGGCAGGTCTGCGATGTTTCCCGGCTGTAGTGTTCTCGTTTGTGAGGCTATTCTGCTAGAGTAGTTCCTGTTCGTTCGTTGAGATTCAACCGACAGGAATTCTGATTATGCTCAAATACTCGTTACCCTCTATTCTTACAGCAGCAATCATCGTCGCAACCTCTACCGCCGCGCAGCACAGCGTTTTGGTGCAGGGAAATAGCAAGCTCGCGCAGGTGAATGCCAAGGGTGAAATCACCTGGGAAATGCGCTTCGGCGGCATACACGATATTCATCTTCTCAAGGGCGGGAATATCCTTACAACTCGAAACTTCAAAAGACTTGTCGAGATTGATCAGAAGTCCGGTCAAGTCGTCTGGTCCTATGACGCATCCAAAAACAACGGAAACGAAGGTAGAGCGATGGAGATTCACGCCTTCCAGCCACTGAAAAATGACACGTTTATGATCGCAGAATCGGGCCCGGCGCGCATCATCGAAATCGATAGAGACGGCAAGCTGCTCAAAGAGGTCAAGCTGAAGGTCGGCAATCCGCATCCGCATCGCGACACGCGCCTCGCGAGAAAAATTGCGAACGGGAATTACCTCGTGTCGCACGAAGGAGACGGGGTGATTCGCGAATACGACGGTACTGACGGCTCAGTGGTCTGGGAGTATTCGGTGCCGCTGTTTGGTAAAGATCGTGCCGGCGGTCACGGGCCGGAAGCCTTCGGCAATCAGGCCTTTTCCGTACTGCGATTGAAAAATGGGAATACGCTGATAGGCACCGGTAACGGCCATAGCGTTCTTGAAGTAACACCCGACAAAGAGATTGTATGGGAACTCCACCAGAACGATCTCCCCAATATCACGTTCGCCTGGATTACCACGCTGGAAGTTCTCAAGAATGGAAATCTTGTGATCGGCAATTGTCATGCCGGTTCGGGCCAGCCGCTCCTGGTAGAAATTGATCGGAAGTCAAAGGAGGTCGTCTGGACCTTCGACCACTTCGATACCTTTGGCAACTCAGTATCGAATTCCCTGCTGGTCGATCAGGCAGGGAAATCGATGCGATAGCAAACCAGAGAACCGTATTTGCGAGGCTGTCTATCTGGCCGATGCCACGAGTGGTTTACTGAAATTCGCGTACTGCGCCGCCACGTTCGCTTCGTTTACATCGCCCTTGTGGATGTAGATTCGGTAGTTGAACGTAATGGATTCGCCTTTCTTGAGGAGCAGGTCGCCGTTCTTGGTGGAGTCTGTCTTTTCGTAGAAGTATGAGTAGCCGAAGGCGTTTGCGCCCATGAGACCATAGTCGCGCACGTGCCAGTGGGTCGGATACCGAAACGAAGTGGGGTGATCCATGATCGTGATCCCGAGATTACCAACCCCGTCGAGAGAGCCGGAGTAATCGCACCACGCCGCAGGTTTTCCCCAGGTTTCACCTGCTCCTACACCGCCTTCGGAATTGGTGATCGTGCCGCTTCCGCCGACTTCGCGCAGATCGTCGTTCATGCGGACAGTCGCCATGCCGCCTTCCTTGGTGTCATCAAATTTTGCGTCGCCGTGGGCAGCGATCAGGGTCGTTTTAAGGTCGAAGATTCGATATTCGCTCGGTGTGTTGTAGAACGTATAGGTTCGTTGTTCATCGACGACAGGCGTCCCGTCTTCTTTGTGCCAGGTGAGTTCCGAGTAGATGGTCGAGTAGGCTGCCCCCGTAATACGGTCGCCAGCCGTGGTTTTCTGGAAGCCCTTGTTGCTGGAGAATGCCCAGAAGTCTGTATCGTTTATGTCGCCGTAGGCGGTGTAAAAGGATTCGTGGTGAGGGTGATCTTTCGTTTTGTTGCGCTCACCAATCGGCCAGTCGCGGCTGACTCCGACTTCGCCGTCAGCGTTCAACGGCCAAAGATAGGGCTTGACGCGCTCGTCTTGATAGTGAAACGAAGTGAAGAGTTCTTTGCCGAGAAAAACATCGAGCCGATTGGACTTTTTGTCTTTCTTGATTCTTAGATTGTATTTTTCAGCTTTTTTGATCGTGTACGTGGTTTCGTTTGTGGTGGAAGGCGCTACAAGGACCCCGTGTCCGTCTCTTATTGTCACGGGCCACTTTTTCCCATTCGGGTCGACTGCTGAAAAGTGCTGCGTACCTGAGTGGCCGGGCAGGGTGAACTTGATGGGCGACACTATCTGGGGGCTGGACGATCCTGGAACGGTCAGTGTTGAAAGTTGCGCAAAGGAACTGGTGGTCATGAGCAGGGCTGAAAAGAGTAAGAAGATCGGCTTTTTCATGTCGACGAGATCCTTATGATCGGTGTAGAAATCAGGTATACACAGTAGCATATTTTTTCGAGTCGATTCATCCCCGATACAAATCTGGTGCGATTCCCAGCATGTTTGCAATATCAGCATGCTTGTATCCTTCTACTTGGTACAAAACAAATACCTTTCTGGCTTGATCCGGAAGCGATGCAATCGCTTTTTCCAGATCCATGCCGATGCCCGAAATGGTAGTCGCTCCGGGCCGTTCAAAAGGGGTCAGATCATCGGTGTCATCGGGGTCAGCAATATTCGAGGATAAACGGATTTGTTGCTCGTTCGATTCCGATCGTCGTGTTCGGGCCGTGTCCCGAATGTACAATGGTATCGTCAGGGAGCGTCATGAATTTTTCCTTGATAGAGGTCATCAGCACACTGAAATCCCCGCCGGGAAGGTCTGTACGCCCAATAGACCCCTGGAACAGTACATCTCCGCCGAATACAAATCCGTCACCAAGCAGTCCTACATGGCCCGGAGCATGTCCGGGGCAGTTGAAGACCTTCAATGAAGTTTCACCTACCACCACCACATCTCCCTCGTCGAACAGCAACGTCGGTTCTGGAGAATTCCCAATATTCATTCCGAACATCTGACCCTGTGCAGCTACATTTTGGAGCATTTCCACGCAGTCCCTGTGGCAAATCAACTCGCTTCCGAATTTTTCGACGATTTCAGCGTTTCCGCCAACGTGGTCGATATGGGCGTGGGTATTGACTACTTTCGTGACGTTCTCGCCCTCAAGCGCAGCCATAAGCTCCGGTGTCGCTTCACCCGGATCGATTACGATGACCTCCCCGCCGTCTTTGACTACGTAGCAGTTTTCGACAAATGGGGAGGTGATAAACGACAAGATTTCCACGTGATAGCTCCTTAATATTGAATACTGGAAAGCAATAATACCATAGTAACGCGACTTTGCGAACCCCGGGTGATCACGCCTGAGACTGGATACTCCAAGGTATTTCGGACAAGCGATAACACTTGCATTGACAAGGATTTAGGTGCTATACTTCCGGGCTGCTGTCGATGATGACGGCCTGTGCATTTCGTAATCGAAACAAAAACCTGTTCAGTATTCCTGAGCAAACGTGAGTAAAGGCGGCAAATAAACTATGAGTGACGATTTGAGTATTCTCGACAAACCCTTCGATTTAGGCAGTGATGAGGAATTTTCCACGGAGGAGCTTTCAGATCTGTTTGCTTCGTCGATGCTGGATTTCCGCGAAGGCGAAGTAGTAACTGGAACAATTGTAGACATTACCGAAGACCGCGCTTTGGTCGATATCGGTTACAAGAGCGAAGGAATCATTGCCACGTCCGAGTTTCCCGATCCGGCATCGCTGACAGTCGGTCAGACCTTCGACGTATACATTGAGGCACCCGAAGATGACGCGGGCATGCCGGTACTTTCCAAGCAGAAAGCGGACCGCATCAAAAACTGGGCCAAGGTTCAGGAAATTTATGAAGAAGACGGCACCATCCAGGGCAAAATCGTCCGACGCGTTAAAGGCGGACTGAAGGTAGATATCGGAATCGATGCATTCATGCCCGCAAGCCAGTTGACCTGGCGTCCTACGGGCGATCTGGAACGCTACCTCGGCGAGACGATGGAGCTGAAAATAATCAAGCTGACCAAGCGCCGCCGCAATGTTGTCGTGAGCCGCCGCAAACTCCTTGAAGAGCAGCGCGCAGGCGAAAAGAGCAATCTGCTCGCGACAATTGAGGTCGGCAAGTCCATTCCAGGTGAAGTCAAGAACATCACTGACTTTGGCGCGTTTGTCGATGTCGGCGGAATCGATGGCCTTCTGCACGTTACGGATATGTCCTGGGGCCGCGTAAAGCATCCCTCGCAGGTCGTCAGTGTCGGCGATAAAATAGACGTCATGGTGCTCAGCTTTGATCCCAAGACAGAACGCATAAGCCTAGGTCTCAAGCAGAACACTGATAATCCCTGGAAGAGCACGGAGAATCGTTACCCTGTCGGTTCGGTGGTACGCGGTAAGGTCGTGAGCATGACGGACTACGGCGCATTTATACAGATCGAAGAAGGTATCGAAGGCATGGTTCACGTGAGTGAGATGAGCTGGACACGCCGCGTGAAGCACCCGAGCGAATTGGTTGGCATCGAAGAAGACATCGACGTAATGATCCTTTCAGTTTCACCAGAAGAGGAAAAAATTGCGCTGGGAATCAAACAGACCCAGCCCAATCCATGGATGGAAATCGAGAAAAAATACTCCGTCGGCTCTGAAGTGGACGGAATCGTCCGCAATCTCGCAGATTACGGCGCCTTCATTCAGATCGAAGAAGGCATTGACGGACTTCTCCACGTTTCCGATATTTCCTGGACCCAGAAAATCAATCATCCTTCTGAGGCGGTCGAAAAAGACCAGGAACTCAGGGTCAAAATTCTCAGCATCGATACTTCCAGCGAGAAAATCAGTGTCGGGCTCAAGCAGATGGAAGATGATCCCTGGATGAAAGTCGTTTCCAGTATCAACATCGATGAAGATGTCGAGGTTGAGGTTGCCAAGCTCGTGTCATTCGGAGCATTTGCCCGACTTGATAACGGTATCGAAGGCTTGATTCATGTTACCGAACTCGGCGGAGACGGAGATGCCCAGAAGCCCGAAGACGTGCTGGAAATCGGCCAGAAGGTCAAAGCACGGGTCATCACCATCGACAACGCGGAACGCAAGATTGGATTGAGCATTCGCGCCTTCCAAAAGAACGAGTCCGCAAAATTGCAGGCCGATCACGGTGTGAGCGGAGGCGAGGGAGTTGATTCCGGCGTCAACGCAGCATCGAGTCCTGCACTCGCAGGTGCAGGGATGAGTCTGGCAGATTCACTGATGGCTAGCGTAAAGCCGCAAGAAAAGGTGACAGAGCCGACCGAATCGGCTGCACCCGAAGTAACCGCCGATGCAGAGGCTGAGGAAGCCCCAGTGGAAGAGGGATTGGCCCCTGAAGCAAAGGAAGAGGCTCCCGTGGAAGAAGCGGCATCTGACGACGCTTCCGAGAGCTAAACGCTCCACAAGACGAACAACCCATTCGGAAAGCGTCGCAGGAAATGCGGCGCTTTCCTTTTTCCTACCCTAATGCGCATATTGCCCGGAGCATCTAAATCCGGACTGAGTTGAGGAGAAGGTTATGGCTGCGGCCAAAGCGAAAACTAATAAGACCACAAAAAAACACCCAATGGCTGGCAAAACGATGGAAGGGGCAGAAATGATCCTTCAGGTGCTGGCTGATGAGGAGGTGGATACCATATTCGGGTACAGCGGCGGAGCCATTCTGCCCACCTATGATGCGGTCTACCAATACAACAAGAATCAAAAGAAGAAGGACGAAATCCGCCTCGTGGTTCCGGCAAACGAGCAGGGTGCCGCATTCATGGCCGCAGGCTATTCGCGCGCCTCCGGTCGTGTGGGCGTCTGTCTGGTTACTTCTGGACCAGGCGCAACCAACTGCGTCACGCCCATCCGGGATTCAATGGCTGATTCTATTCCTATGGTAATGATTTGTGGTCAGGTGCCAAGAGCCGCTATTGGTACCGATGCCTTTCAGGAAGCCCCGATTTTCAATATTATGAGCGCCTGCGCAAAGCATGTATTCCTCGTTGAGAAGGAAGATCAGCTCGAAGAAACAATTCGTTCCGCCTTCGACATCGCCCGTAGCGGTCGCCCAGGCCCTGTCGTCATCGATGTCCCGAAAGATGTTCAGCAGCATTTCGGCAAGTTTAAAGGCGAAGGCCTCCTCAAATTCCGTGGATTCGATGGTCGCAAAGAAGCGCGCTCCAAAAAGACGATGTCAAAATCCACAGCCGATTCCTTCTTCAAAATTCTGAAAGACAGTAAGCGTCCACTCGTTTATGCCGGAGGAGGCATAATTATGGGCGATGCCTCCGCCGAATTGCGCAAATTCCTGAAAAAATTCAAACTCCCAGTTGTAACTACTCTGATGGGGATCAGCAGTGTTGATACGACTGAGGAACTGTCCATGCACATGCTGGGCATGCACGGCACTGCGTACGCCAACTATGCCGTCGAGGATTGTGATTTCCTGATCGCGATCGGCGCGCGATTTGATGACCGCGTAGCCGGTAAAGTGGGGGAGTTTGCCCCGAATGCGCGAAATATCGCGCATATAGATCTCGATTCCGCGGAAATCGGAAAAGTAAAGGCCGTCACCTGGTCTCACAACGCCAACGCGAAGCGCAGCCTGACGGAACTTCTGAAATTCGGAAAAGATGTCAAGACCAGTTTCCCTGGCTGGCACAAACATCTCAAGAACATCAAGAAAAAGCACTGCCTGAATTACGATCGCAAGTCCCCCCTGATTCAGCCTGCAGAAGTACTCATTGAGATGAATAACATCACAAAAGGAGACGCGATTATTTCGACGGGTGTCGGTCAACACCAGATGTTCGCCGCTCAATATATCGACTACAAAAAGCCCAGAACTTGGCTAACCTCAGGGAGTATGGGTACGATGGGATTCGGACTCCCGGCGGCAATCGGTGCACAGCTAGCCTGTCCGGACGCCATTGTTATTGACGTGGACGGCGATGGGTCCATTCGCATGAACATTGGCGAACTCGAGACGATGACGACTTATGAAGTCAACGTCAAGGTTCTGCTGTTGAACAATACTTGCGACGGCATGGTGCGCCAATGGCAGAACATGATGTACGAGGAGCGGTACTCCGGCACGGACAAGGCCCTGCACAAGAAGGACTTCATTATGGCGGCCAAGGCTGACGGTTTTGAATTCGCCGTGCGCGTTTCGGAACGCAAGCAGCTCAAGAAAGCGATGAAAGCGTTCATCGACTTCAAAGGCCCGGCTTTTCTCGAAGTGATGACCGATATCGACTCGATGATATTCCCGATGGTTGGTCCGGGCAAGGGATACAAAGAAATGCAGACAGGCCCGTTCATCGTTGCGCGTGAACCCGAGGAAGCAGTCGAAGTCACCGGGACCGGTGATACGGCGATGTTCTAGCGGAATCTATCCATGACGAGTAGTCTACCGGCCCAATGCGTGTATACGCCATTTGATACCGGACACTACGCGTTCAGCGTAGGACTTAGTCCGTTGGGGAAAGATTTCGACAATGGAACAGCTGACGGACACCTCTTCCAGTTCGACGATCACTTCGACATCTATAGGGCGAACAAACAATCCTTGCGGAAATCTCTTCAACTGTATGCGGGTGCGACAGATTCTTATATCCCAGAAATTTCCAGCGCATCGTCCGAAGCCATAGCCGGAAGTCTCACAGAGCAGCATCCGGATCAATTCAGGCTCGCCGAGAAAAGAGGCGAGTACATCCTGAACTGCGTGTTGACGGGAGACGAACTCCGATTCGATCTGGATTGGGTATTGTTGGACGATACACGCTACGTCTCTGCCTTGGATGCGCTTGCCTCGCAAATCCAGGAAGACATCGCAATCGTACATGCGCCAGAACCCGGAGCAGATCAACTCGTCGCCTGCCACGTTTGCGCACCCAGCGGCTGGGATCCTTCGCAAAAACTCGGAAAGTCTTTCGTTGAGATCCATGACCCCGTTCCCGAAATGGCTTCGATCAATGCCGCGAGTGTGGAAATGCTTCATCGCCTCATCCGCGCAGGAGCGAACCAACGCTTCGTATGGAGCGTTACCTTTGACGACGAACTGAATCGACATCCAGCCGCGACAAATTTGGTAAACCAGGGTTCCTTCGATCCGAAAACAGGCGAACTGTTCGCCCGCATCGAGAGTCAGGTCATCTACGGCTTGCCCCAGGTTTCGTCGTTCCTGTTCACGATACGGCCGTATATGTACCCGGTCCGGGAAATGTCGCCGGATCTCCAGAATATTCTGAAGAAGGCCGTCCTCTCGCAATCCCCGGCGATGCTGATATACAAAGGCATAGAAAACTCAATAGAAGCAATCGTCGAGTGGTTTGATCGAATCGCCTGAACGACTACAGAGTCCCGAACACTTCCCGTGCGTCCGACAGGGTTTTATCGATTATCGCTTCGGTGTGCGCCAGACTCGTGAATCCGGCCTCGTATTGTGACGGCGCGAAGTAGTTCCCGCGCTCAAGCATACCGTTGAAATATTTCGTGAATCGGTCCGTGTCAGAGGCAGTCGCGTCCTGATAATTCCGAACAGGATTCTCGTTGAAAAACAGGCAGGCCATCGAGCCGACCTGAGTCTGAAATACCGGAATACCGGATTCTTTCGCAATTGCCGCGAGTCCCTCGCCGAGGCGGGTCTGGGCATGTTCTATCTGCTCGAGCACAGACGGTTTCGCGAGTTCAGTCAATGTCGCAATCCCTGCAGCAGTCGCCAGCGGGTTGCCAGAAAGCGTTCCGGCCTGATAGACAGGTCCTTCCGGAGAGAGGTGCTGCATAATCTCAGCCGATCCGCCGTACGCCCCAACCGGCAATCCACCGCCAATGACTTTGCCGAGCGTAATCAGATCGGGCGTGACACCGTAGCGTTCCTCCGCGCCGCCCATCGCGATGCGGAAGCCACTCATGACTTCATCGAATATCAACATCGCGCTGTGTTCCTTCGTGATCTCGCGCAGGCCCGCCAGATACCCGTCTTCGGGAACGAGTACGCCCATATTGCCCGGCACTGGTTCCAGAATCATGCACGCTATCTCTTCGCCGCGTGACTCAAACGCCTCGCGCGCAGCATCGAGGTCGTTGTACGGAATAGTCAGAGTCGATTCAACAAAGGACGCCGGAATTCCCGGACTGGTCGGTGTGCCAAACGTGGTAGGACCGCTCCCGACATTCACCAGGAGGCTGTCGACATGTCCGTGATAACAGCCTTCGATTTTCACGACTAGGTCGCGCTTCGTCACCCCGCGCGCCAGACGAATAGCGCTCATCGTCGCTTCGGTGCCGCTGTTCACGAGTCGAATCTTCTCGATACACTTGACATGGCTGGCGATCTGATTCCCAAGCGTAATCTCAGCTTCCGTTGGAATCCCGAAGCTTGCGCCCTTTTCCAGAGCCTTCGTGACCGCCTCAACCACGGGAGGATACGCATGCCCAAGCACGAGCGGACCCCATGACAATACGTAATCGATATACTCATTCCCGTCTGCATCGGCAACGTAAGCACCGTTTCCAGATGCCGCGAAAAAGGGAGTTCCGCCCACCGCCTTAAACGCTCGGACAGGACTGTTCACGCCGCCGACCAGAATGGACTGCGCGTCTGCGAATAATTCGGTGGATCTGGAGGTGTTCACGATTTCACTTTCTAAACTGTCCGCGTTAGCGGATTTTTGCAACGAGTGCGAGCGCCGTTTCGTAGCCGCCGTCGAAATCGATACGTGTGATCTCGTCGACGTTGAGGCGTTTCGTGCCGTTCCACTTCGCATCGGGAGACATCTCGTTTATCGTCACTGTCTTGTCGCCGATCGAATCAACGGAACCGACCCAGCACGTGTCGGGATCAACACTCTCTTTGTGCAGGGCCATCAAGGGAAAATTCTGGTCAATCGATTTGAGTATCGTCGAGATATCCGTCAGATCCACAAGAACCGGCTGCTTGACCGATTTCTTCCGGATCTCCAGCGCCTTTTCGATAAACCGCGCATGGGTAATTTCCGTATCCAGTCTCGTGATGTCGCTGATGCGCAGGAGCGAATAACCGTTCAGCGAAATCCGATCATCCACAAGCTGAAGCATGAGAAATTCGTTGCTTGCATCCACGACATATCCTATATCGGCAATCCCATCGTCTTCGAGACTCCCCCGATAACACTCCACCAATTGCGTATACCGTTTCGCCGTGGCGATCTTCTTGGCGATCTCTGTTGACGACATAACTGCGCTCCCCTCGCGTGCATTTTCGAATACAGCGTTATCATGCCAATTTATTCGGGCTGGACTCAAGTTTATTTTTCCGTAGGTTTACGCGGAGCTAGTAACAATGACACGATATATGGTTTAATGTTTCCTTCATTTTTAAATCAAGATTGTGTACTTCGGGGAGAAATTCAGCAATGTCCGGTGTGGATTGGCAAACAGCTAAAGATTACGAGGAAATCCTGTTCCATAAAGCGGATGGAATTGCGAAAATTACCATCAATCGGCCGGAAAAACGTAACGCGTTTACCCCGTTGACAGTCGACGAAATGCGTGATGCGCTGGATGATGCACGGATGGATGAAACGATCGGAGTAATCATTCTCACTGGCGCCGGGGATCTCGCATTCTGTTCGGGTGGCGACCAGGGCATCCGAGGCGACGCAGGCTACCAGGGAAATACCGGACCACCGCGACTGAACGTTCTCGACTTTCAACGCGAAATGCGCGCATGCCCCAAACCAGTCATCGCCATGGTCGCAGGCTACGCCATCGGCGGCGGACACATCCTCCATCTCGTATGCGATCTCACCGTCGCCGCCGACAACGCAATCTTCGGACAAACCGGACCGAAAGTCGGCTCCTTCGACGCGGGCTATGGCTCAAGTCATCTCGCTCGAATCGTCGGACAAAAGAAAGCCCGCGAAATCTGGTTCCTCTGCCGACAATACGACGTCCACGAAGCCGAAAATATGGGCATGGTCAACACCATCGTCCCCCTGGAAGATCTCGAAACCGAAACCGTAAAATGGTGCCGCGAAATCCTCGCGCTCTCCCCAATCGCCCTGCGCTGCATCAAAGCCGCGATGAACGCGGACGAAGACGGCGGCGCCGGCTTGCAACAGCTCGGCGGAGACGCGACCATGCTCTTCTACATGTCGGAAGAAGGTCAGGAAGGCCGTAACGCCTACAACGAAAAGCGCAAGCCGGATTTCTCAAGATTCCCGCGGTTGCCCTAATTCCGTCTTTTAACAGAGGCATAGAGAGCTGCTGAAAAAATGAAACACTGGATCTTGGCAATGCGCCCGAAAACGTTATGGGCAGGCGCATGTCCCGTCATCCTCGGCACCGCAATGGCGTACTCTGCCGAATCCGTCCACCTCC
This sequence comes from Candidatus Hydrogenedentota bacterium, assembly GCA_012965445.1. The sequence continues at coordinate 652 of DTSJ01000076.1, read as the reverse complement.
CCTCGGCATTTGCAGCCCTTCTCGGCGCACTCCTCATCCAGATAGGCACAAACTTCGCCAACGACTACTACGACGGACTCAAAGGCACCGACTCTGATGACCGCAGAGGCCCACCGCGCGCAGTGGCATCGGGACTCATCACCCCCGCCGCAATGAAACGCGCCATGATCATCGCCATGCTTCTCGTATTTCTCCCGGGTGCCTACATCATGTGGCGTGGGGGCGTCCCATTTCTCATCATCGGTCTCGTATCCATCGCATCCGGTATCGCCTACACAGGCGGACCCTATCCACTCGCCTATAACGGCCTCGGCGATTTCTTCGCACTTGTCTTCTTTGGCCCTGTAGCCGTCGGAGGCACCTACTACCTGCAAACCTACGACATCCCCCCCGAAGTCATCGTAGCCGGAATCGCCCCTGGACTCTTCTCCGTAGCAATCCTCACCGTAAACAACCTCCGCGACATCGAAGGCGATGCCCGCGCAAATAAACGAACGCTCCCTGCGCGATTCGGAGCGGGATTCGGCAGAGCAGAATACGTCGCCTCGCTATTCATCGCAACGATTCTGATTCCCGCAGGCCTATGCACGAATCGTTCGCCACAGAAATCACAAGGGTCATCAATTTCGAACAGTTCTTGTTTAATTTTCGT
>DTSJ01000075.1 GCA_012965445.1 Candidatus Hydrogenedentota bacterium | reverse complement strand
CATTATGACCGACGCGGAAATGGCCACGGCACTGGACTCGCTGGCGACGGCGATATGCGATGCGCATTTTGGCGAGGACACAATCTATCTGCTGGGCATACTCAGTCGTGGAAGACCACTGGCGGATCGCATCGCACAGCGGATCGAATCTATAAGCGGAACTGCGCCGCGTGTGGGTTCGCTTGCGACAACGCTGTATCGGGATGACATACGCAGCGGGAAAGTGACTCCGAAGTTAGGCGGGAGCGAGACGCATTTCGATTTCGATGTCGACGGGAATTCCATAGTTCTGGTAGACGACGTTTTGAATTCGGGGAGAACCGTTCGGGCCGCTCTCGACGAAGTTATGGATTACGGACGGCCTTCGCGAATTCAGCTGGCTTGTCTTATTGATCGCGGTCTGCGCGAAGTCCCGATACAAGCAGATTATCTCGGCATGTCTATCCAGACATTGGGCAGTGACCATGTACAGGTTAAGCTGGAAGAGCTGGACGGCGAAAATAGTGTGGTATTGACGCAATCGCAGTGATGAAGAGAGCGTAGGGAGATAATGGCAGACGAAAACGTGTGGACGCGAGAGCACCTCATCGGGATCGAGGATTTATCCCGACGTGAAATAGAGATGATTCTCGATGCCGCGCCTCAGTTTTCGGCGGTTCAGCAGCGCGAAAGCGGTATCAAGAAGGTCCCGCTGCTCCAGGGTCGTCTGGTGGTCAACCTGTTTATGGAGCCGAGTACGCGTACGCGGGTTTCATTCGAACTTGCTGCGAAACGGCTGAGTGCGGATACGCTGACTTTTTCAGCAGCAGCGTCAAGCACGAAAAAGGGGGAGACGCTGCACGATACGCTTGCAAACATTGAGGCCATGCACACCGACATCATTGTGATCCGTAGCCCTTATTCCGGTGCCCCGTCGATACTGACCGAGCGTCACAGTTCTCACATAATCAATGCGGGCGACGGATACCATGAGCATCCAACGCAGGCACTGTTGGACACATTTACGATGCGGCAGCACGTCCGGAAGTTGCGAGATGATCCGGAGGCGACGCTGGACGGCATTCGTGTGGCACTCATCGGTGATATTGCACATAGCCGGGTCGCGCGGAGCAACATCTGGGCTCTGACGAAACTGGGGGCGAGTGTGGTATTGTGCGGACCGCAAACGCTGATGCCGATGGACATCGCCGATATGGGCGTAGAAGTAACTTCGAACTTGAAGGAGGCGATGGCGGATTCGGATGTCGTGTATGCGCTGCGTATCCAGTTGGAACGTCAGGCGGCGAGTTTGTTTCCTAGTCTGCGCGAGTACATTCGTTTGTTTCGGGTAGACAATGAGTCCTTGAAATCCGCCCCGGATCACGCGCTGATTATGCATCCGGGGCCGATGAACCGGGATATCGAACTGGCGAGCGACGTAGCCGACAGTGATCGGAGCGTGGTACTGGAACAGGTTAGCAACGGTGTTGCTGTCCGGATGGCGGTGATGCACCTCTTGGCAAACCACGCGCGAAAAACTGAATAGGAGTAGCACCGTGAGTACCATGATTAAGAACGGCCACCTCATCGAGCCGTCGTCGGGCATTTCGGAGCCGATGGACATAGTTTTTGATGGAATGACGATTACCGCTATCGGAAAGAATCTGAGCGGCGACGAAACTATTGACGCGACCGATTGTATCGTCTGTCCAGGTCTCGTTGATATCCATGTTCATTTTCGCGAGCCGGGTTTTGAGTCGAAAGAAACGATCGCATCCGGAAGCCGATGCGCTGCGGCGGGCGGGTTCACTTCTGTTGTGACTATGGCGAACACGAACCCGACGATTGATAACGCGGGCATGGTCGAGTTCGTTAATCGGCGCGCACGTGAGACGGCCGTCATTCGAATCCGCCCGGCAGCCTGCGCGACAAAGGGAATGCTGGGTGAGGAAATTACCGAGATGGCCGAGCTGAAGGAAGTAGGCGCTGTAGCGGTGACGGACGACGGCAAGGACATTCAGAGCAGCTGGGTAATGCGTAAAGTCATGGAATATGCGAAGATGGTTGGTCTGCCCTACATGGCACATTGCGAGGACCACTCCCTTCTCGTAAACGGCGGAGCCATGAACGAATGCTTCAACTCCACTCGCTTAGGGATACCGGGAATCCCGAAGGCGGCCGAAGAAATCATGATTGAGCGGAACGCGCGACTGGCCGAACTCACGGGAGCACATCTTCATGTACAGCACATCACGACGGCCGGGGGCGTAGATATACTCAGACGCTACAAGGAAAAGGGGATTCGGATTACAGGCGAGGCTTCACCTCATCACATAACGCTTACGGACGATGCGATTGAGAAGTACGACACGAACGCGAAAATGAATCCTCCGCTTCGCGAACAGTCAGATATCGATGCGATCAAGGCGGGAATCGCGGATGGTACGATTGACATTATCGCTACGGATCACGCGCCACACACGCCTGCCGAAAAGGACGTAGAGTTTGCCTTGGCACCGTTCGGTATCCTAGGACTTGAAACTTCGCTGGGGATCGTGCTGACGCAGCTGGTGGATGAAGATGTGATTTCGATTGAGCGGGCTATCGAGATGATGACCGTTTCGGGAGCGAAGATAGTCGATATCGACGCTGGTGTGATGCGCGAGGGAGGTCCGGCGGACATCTGCATATTCAATCCGAAGGAAGAATGGACCGTCGACGCGGATAAATCGGAGTCGAACAGCCGCAATACGCCGTTTCAGGGGATGAAACTGCGTGGAGTGATCAATCGAACCATCTGCGGAGGCGAAACCGTCTTTTCGTCCTAAGTGATTCGGAAGGAAAGCACGGGCGGCATGACTGACACACACAACATCAAAGCTGTGGTGCGATACGACGGAACGGATTTCGCAGGGTGGCAGATACAGCCGAATGCGCGGACGGTTCAGGAAGTCATCGAGTCGACCTTGGCACAGTTGTCAGGAGCCGATGTAAAGATTTCGGGAGCGGGGCGCACCGATTCGGGTGTTCATGCGCTGGGCCAGGTGTTCAACTGCACGTGGCCGGTCGATTTTCCTCTGGACAAGCTGCAGCGCGCTTTGAACAAGCTGCTTGAACCTGAAATCCGTATCGAGTCGGTCGAGGTAGTGCCGGACGACTTTCACGCTTCGTTCTCCGCGACTGGAAAGCGCTACGCTTACGCCATCGTACAGCACGCGCATGCTGACCCATTCTCATCGCGCTATGCGTGGAACATTGGCTGGGATGTTGAGGCGGGCCGCGTTGAGGAGTTGGCGCTGGCCTTCGTGGGCAAGCATGACTTCGCGGGATTCTGCTGCAGCGGCTCGGAGGCGAAGACGACGGTGCGTATGATTCACGATATCGAGATTGTACCCGGCGCGGTTGTTGGCCCGGCTGATTTGGAGAACGCCTGGACTATCGAGTACCACGGGCAGGGTTTTTTGTATAAAATGGTGCGGAACCTTACCGGGACTTTGATCGATGTTGCGCGTGGGCATTTGCCCGATTCTGCAATTTCGGAACGACTGAATGCTCCAGCGCCTTACCACGGCTATACCGCTCCTGCTAAGGGCCTTTTTATGAAAGAAGTGGTCTACGACTAATGCTTTCCCGCCGCAGAGTTCGATCGTAAATTTAGCCAAAGAGTTCCTTCAGGTGCTTGTTCATAAATCTGCCTTCCGGGTCGAGCTGTTCGCGCACTTTCAGAAACGAGTCCCATTTCGGATACAGTTCGGCTAGTTCCTTCGCTTTTAGGGTATGAATTTTCCCCCAGTGGGGCCGCCCCTGATGATTTCGAAAGACGGCTTCGACATCGGCAAAAAAAACCTGATGCGGCAGTTCTGCGAGCTGATGGGCGGAGATGGTGACGGTATCACGACCGTGGGCCATGCTCAAATAAGCGTCCTCGGCGGCTACGGTACGATACTCCAGCGGCATGACGACATCGGAGTGTTTTCCCATCATGAGTTCGCGCAGTTCGAGCAGACAATCCGGGCCATGTTCCTCTGGTACCGAGTATTCGATTTCGTTGAATCGCCGCGAGCGAACTGAAGGGAAGACGATGTCGCTGTGGTCGATTCGCTCGTTTTCATTGTCCGGCATTTCATCGGGCATTTCTTCGGTAATGTTCAGCGTCTTATTCATACAGCCATCGCGTTGGGACACCCAAAAGAATTCGAAATGTCGATTGTTTTTGATCGACTCCTCAAGTGTGGAGAAGCATTCGTCAAAAGTGCTGATCCACGATTTTTCATGCAGTCTATAGGTGTCCATGAACTGCATGCGTACATCGACTACGATTCCAAGGGAGCCCAAGGATACCTGTGCAGCCCGAAATACGTCGGGGTCCTTGTCCATCGAACATTCCAGCATATCTCCGGAAGCCGTGAGGAGGCGCAACCCGGTTACCTGTCCTGAAATGCTGCCGATGCCTTTGCCTGTCCCGTGTGTTCCAGTTGCGATTGCTCCGGCAATTGCCTGTCGATCGATATCGCTGAGATTTTCCATCGCCAACCCGGCCTCGCGCAGCGGGACGTGCATGTGTCGCATCTTGGTGCCGCCGAGGACTGTTGCCTGTCGCGCTTCGCGGTCAATATCGATAACCCCTTTCATGTCCGCCATTGAAACCGTCATGCCGTCGGTCGCGCATAGGGGCGTGAATGAATGGCCGCTCCCGGCCAGGCGGACGGTCCAGTCTTCTTTGTTCGCGCGGCGTACCAAGTCCATGAGATCAAATTCCGTCTGCGGACGTTCGGAGGCCCGAGGATTGCATATCACGGAACCGGACCAGTTTTTCCACGGTTTGGGAGCTTCCGTGATCTGGGCTATCGATTCGGAAGCGCCTATGGCTGAGCCGATGGCTACTCCGGCGATCCCTTTCATGAAAGTACGGCGGTTCAATTCGTAGGGTGTTTCTTTGTTCATGCGTCTGACCTTTTTGCGCTGAATTTACTGAGACTTGCCTCTGGCGGAGATTGGCCAGAGTTCCGTG
>DTSJ01000074.1 GCA_012965445.1 Candidatus Hydrogenedentota bacterium | reverse complement strand
CAGTATCCTGATTGTTGTCGACAAGAAGACGCCGCAAGATGTCTCCAATCCGGGCTGCTCCCCCAATCTCCCGTCTAAGCCCAAAGCCCGTCTCTACCTCTGGAGACGTGCGCCTTATCGAAGGTGTAAGAATTTGACTAATCCGTTTTCGGATACTCATACTCGGATTTCTTCCAATGAGAAGTTTAGGTGTCCAGTTTTTGTACACCCCCTTTTTCTAAACACTCTATAATCCATGTAATCCATTATCTAGCGTATAAACCGCACTTCATTTCATTTTTTATTGATTTGGACATATTTATTACGAGCATAGTAGCATCATTCGGGCGTATGGTCAAAAAACTCAGCCGAACATCGAAAGCGCACCGAACGGAGCGTATGAATTGATTTCTGAGGTGAATTCGGCTATGTTATCGGCGACTCTATAGTTCGGCCGAAATTCGAAAATGGCCTGTTTATATTGAGCAAAAGCTGCCGGCTATAAAAATAACACCCTCACATTACGTTTCAACGTGTACGAGTTTTCGGGATAGACAGGCTCTCGCGTGACTGGTATCTACGTTAGAAATCTTTGCGCTGAATGTGGATACATGCGAGGCCCAGCGTCACGCAAAGAAAGGCCAGATTGCTCCAGATCGTTCCCCAGATATTCAATTTAACGCGTCGAGTACTCATATTGTCTGCATCTTCGGAGACGGACTCTTCACCAGTCATCAAATATGCAATCACGGAGCTCAACTCCCCCGGTTTCGGAAAGATTGTGTACACGGGCTCCAACGCATAACGCTCGATCTTCTCCATAGTGTTCATCTCTGGCCAATACTTCTCAAGCGACCTCATCGTTTCGGGATCGTAGACCGAAACTCTTCGATACTTTCCGCTGACCCACAGGTTGCCATCGTCGGAAAATGCAACGGCAAATACGTTCTTGCGTTCCGCGACACGAGGTTCAGACCACGATTCCTTCATCTGATCGGCGACTCTCAAGGAACCATCATGATAGACAACGGCGGTCCAGAGTCCATCCTTAGAGGATTCAATGTATCGCGGTGGAGAATCATCGGATCGACTAAACGCGTGCGTCTCCTCTAGATCGGTGGCATTGAACGTGGTCAAGTCGCCATCGTCCGTCACGATGGCGATTACTTCGCCTCGAAAGCTGACGAGACCTTGGCCAAGCTGCTCAAGCTGCTTTTCCAGACTCAGCTTATATTTCCCGGATTCATCTACAAGATACACGGACAACTTCGCTCCGTCCCAAATCGCAATTCGACGTGTAGTGGGGTCAAGCGAGACGGTTACGGGTAAAGCCATTCCAATGTTCGGACCAATGTTCTTGAAAAACTCCTTGCCGTCCGAATCGACGAGCAATCGTTGCATACCGCGTCGACCCGTTACCGTTATCCCGCCGTCGTCGTCGGAAAATATGCCTATCGGCCGATCGGTGAGTTCAGGACCATCGTCGAGTGTCCACTCCGTATCCGAACCCCCAACGATCATTGCTGCTGAGTTGGCACCCGCTGACCTTCGACGTCCTGGGCCCGATGCTCTAAATCGCAGAGATACTATACGACGTTGATCTGCGTCGTATACTGGACCGACCGCTTGAACAATCTGTCCCGGCAGTCCAGAGGTCTTCGACACGTCTTCAAGTACGCTCCAAGGCTCAATCGCGTCTTCGTTTGTCCAGCGCGCGATGATATTCGATTCCGATATAGCAATCGGCGCAGACTCAATAGGCAAAATCGTCGTAGCCTGTGAAGAAGCAAGAAACATGTCGCGGATTACCGTTCGAGATGTCCCGACGCTCGCACATAGAAACCAGAATCCGATCGTCAAAAATACGCTCACCACCGGGTTGCGCCAGATGACACCGGCGAAGGCCGATACGGAATAATAAATGCCGAACAAGAACAGGAATATTGGAATTCCGAGAAGCATGCGTGGTTCCCAGTAGTCCCAGCGGAGCGCAGCTAACAAGCACAAACCTCCGACCATATACGCCGTACATATAGTGATAAAGGCGCAACCGCCGACGTACTTCGCCAAGAAAAGAAAGGACCGATTCAGGGGTTTACTCAGCAGTAAATCGATCGCTCCCTTGTCGAAAGTCTGCGGGATCATCGTGGCAGTAATAAGGATGGCCAACATCACGCCCAATGTTCCCAATAAGAACGTGGTAACCGCGGTTAACGCGTTTTTGAGAAGCTCATCTTTGGGAATTGGTATCGCATCGACGTCGTTTCCCCATATAAAGTAACTCACGTGAGTCTCTGTCGAGTCTCGAAGAAAAATCGCTCGGGGAAACGCGGCCCCTACGAGGAATCGATTGAGCCGACGACCTTCTTCATCGCTCAAACCTTCGGAACGATCCATGAGATCCTGTGCCTCTTCGGGCAATGTCACACGGCCAAACGCATCGGAGCCGAATAATACTTTGGGATCTTCGATTTCGTTTATCGCATCGAGAACCTTCGTAAGAGATTCGCGTATCGCCCTTCTGTTTTCCTCCTTCTCAGTCAACGTTGCGTCGATAGACTCTTTGCTGTCTTCATCAAGGAGCCCCCAAATGTCCGCAGCAGGAGTTTGAGAATCCTCTTTGCCTTCTTTGGCAATTTGGACCATCAATTGTTTCGGAGCGAATACTTCAACCGTTCGGATTTTCATGGCGAGCTGCTCGGTGATGGAAAGCGGTGCCAACGCAAGCAGCAACAACGTGATTAGGCCAACTACAATCCACAATACTCTGGACACAAAGGCCTCGTGAAAACAATCCCTAATAATGGCAATATACGGTTTCATGACTCTACCTCTGGCGGCAGAACGACATCGAGAAAGGCCTCTTCCAATGTCTTGCGTTTTCGATCGATCGATACGACGCTCAATCGTCGAGCGCGCAATGCGTCGACGCAACGGTCGATGTCGAACTGCCCGAAAGCATGGAGCGTGAGTTCCGCGATTCCATCGTCGTCGACTTCAAGAAAATCGATCTCTTGGTCGCGCAGAGCACTTCGCACATCTGCCTCGCTGCCCACAATTTGAATGCGAGGGCTTTGTTGGTCTTGCTGTGTTAACTCCTCGACATTGCCTTCCCTCACGACGATGCCATGTTGCAGAATAACGACTCTATCGCAAATCAATTCTATTTCCTGGAGCAAATGACTGTTTAGAAATATGGTTTTGCCGCGGCTTTTCAGATCGGACAGGACGTTTCGAATTTCTTTTCGGCCGACCGGATCCACACCGTCGGTCGGTTCGTCCAAAATAATGATATCGGGGTCGTGCAGCATGGCCTGCGCCAGGCCCAACCGCTGCATCATGCCCTTTGAATATTTTTTTATCGGTATGCTGCCCCAATCCTTCAAGCCGACCAAGTCCAACATTTCCGGCGCTCGAGATCTGATGTCGCCTTTCGACATACCAGATAATTTTCCGTAGTATGCCAGAGCCGAATTTCCCGTATGGTGTAGCGGCATCCTGTGCGACTCGGGCAGGTACCCGACTTGTTTACGGCTAATTCGATGGCCAACTGGTTTGCCCAACAGACTTGCCTGCCCCTTTGTTTTCCGAACGATGCCCAAGAGCATTTTAATAATCGTCGTTTTCCCAGCACCGTTTGGCCCTAGCAACCCGAAGATTTCCCCGGGACTCACTTGAAAAGACACGCCTCGAACGGCTTCGATTTTTTTTCGCCCAAACAGGCCGTCTCGATACGTTTTCGTCAACCCATCAACTTCAATAAAATTGGACTCAGACATGGTATCCAGGTTTTTTGTTCGTTTCTGTACCTACTCCGCAACCCGCCACAGACCATGAAGTTAGCACGTGACCCCAAAGGTTGTCCAACAACTCAGACCTAAATTTATCGACCTCAAATATAGTGCGCATTCGCCATTCTCAATCATGTAGGAAAAAATCCGTCGAGCCCTTTGTGCCCTGAAGATAATAGATATATGCGTTTTTGAGTAGGAAATCTCGATCGCTTTGATTTCATGCGTTTAATCAGGGATGATTGCTCCTTTTGTGCATTCGAACATCGGGAGTTTCTATGAATTTTGTTTTACAACCTTGGGTGTGGTCAGGTTATCCAGCCCAACTCTTAATGCGCGCGCGAGATGTACAATTATCGAGAAACTTCCATGATACCGATGCGGATGATTATTTGCGAGGCACATGGATTTTCCCGAATCGATTTCTTCAGCACTCATGGACTAGAGGTTAACGGCTACAAACAGTATCTTTCAAGCCCTTATACTCAAGTGGAACTTTCCCCATCCCGGCATTGATGGCTAAGATGACGCAAGTGGGATTATCGCCTAGGGTCCAAAAACTCGGCTCTGTCGTTCGCATTTATTCGTTCGCCGACCGGCACGCCAACTATTTATTTCTTGTTCTTCTTATCCTTCTTATCTTTTCGTTTTTCCTTCGGAGTACGTTTGGCCTTTTTCTGTTGTTCTTTTTTCCCTTTGTCCTTCTTTCCCGTATCACCCATAACTCGTTCTCCTTGTCACTTCGATATCAGATTACCGATTGCGATTGCGTTGCATCGGAACTTTCCCCTACAGATGCCGATTGTAGTGCAAAGTTTTCATAAGTATACATCAGAAGGAAGAATCAGACCTTCAAAGAGGGTAACGTAATCGCCATTCCCCATGTCGGCGGGCTACATCATCACTACGAGAGGGAAGCAGCATGATGCCCGAAAACAAAGGCGGATCAGTTTTCGGGACGCACAAACTCCCCAGCCCAACGTCAATGCGATAAAATCTCTCATTCCGCCTCCTGAAACCGAAACACGATGCCTATTTATTCGGAATCCAAGCATGGGTAGTAATTCCGCTATGATCACGACCAAAAACACGATGATTACAAGTCCCAAGAAGAACCTGTCGAGGTAATCTGGTATATCGCGTATGGTCAAAAAACTCAGCCGAACTCTTTGTGCCCTTTGAATATAGAGTCTATAAGTACTTGAGCAGGAAATCTCGGCCTCTTTATTTTCTGCGTG
>DTSJ01000073.1 GCA_012965445.1 Candidatus Hydrogenedentota bacterium | reverse complement strand
AGCCTGGACTTGATGTCAGGGTACGACTGTCGCACGCCCTCGTGCCGCCGGAGTCAGATGATCTGACCGGGCAGACCTGGCAGGTCGGAAGCGCCAATTTTTCGATTCAGGATGGGAACAATGTACTCGTGCGGGGCGGCAGTTTAACTGAGTCAATGCCGACGGGTGCGCCGGGAACATACACGTATGATCCGCCCATGTTGCAGTTGGAGGTGCTGGGTCGAAGCTATACAGGGAGTCTGGAACGTGGTCTACTGACGCTGAACGGGAGGATCGCGGCGTATTTGGGGCCCACGGAAACAATTTTTCCGGATACCGTGTTACACTATCCACCACTAACCGATGAGGAATAATCTGAATGTCACATAAAATCCTTAGCCTATTGCTTTGCACAATTTGCACGATGCCCCTATGTTTTGCCGCGGACGAAGAAGAGGCAACTCCAAAACGGACGCCTGCGCAGATTATGAGTTATCGCGGAGCGCCGTGGCTCGAACGCTCGACACGGGACGAGGAGGAGCAGCCGTATAAAGTGATCGGCGCGATGAAGCTCAAGGAGGGGGACGTTGTCGCGGACATCGGCGTTGGCACGGGGTACTATGCACGGAAGATCGCGCGGGTCGTGGGGGCGAAAGGCACGGTGTATGGGGTAGATATCCAGCCGGAGATGCTTGAGATGCTCGTGGAGTTCTGCGAGAGGCAGCAGATTGAAAATATAAAACCAATTCTGGGCGAGTTCGATGACCCGAAGCTGCCGAAAGAGTCGCTGGACTGGATTATCCTGACAGACGTATATCACGAGTTCTCCCATCCGGAAGCGATGCTGGCAAAAATGCTTGAAGCGTTGAAGCCAACGGGGAAAGTTTTGTTGTTGGAGTATCGGCTGGATGGCGAAACAGCGCGTCACATCAAAATTGACCACCGGATGTCTGTGAAGCAGGTAAAATCCGAGTGGCTTCCAGCGGGTTTCGAACTGCTTGAGCTGGAGGAATTTCTCCCGACGCAGCATTTGTTTATTTTCGGCAAGGCGAAGCCCAAAGAGTAGCGGACTCTCCCCCACTCGCAACCCGAGAATAATCGTCGCTACGGGCATGCCTGAGGAGTACTATGAAATCTGACTTCAAGTACTGGATTACTATTCCTACGCGCTTTCGCGATCTAGATACCATGAACCACGTCAACAGTGCCATGTACCTGACGTACTTCGAAATGGCGCGCATGGATTATTTCCATTCAGTCGGTCTGCTGAAGCTCAAGGAGCCTGGCAGGCGCGGTCCCGCAGTCGTTACCCAGACCTGCAACTACAAGCAACAGCTCTTCCACCCCTCCATCATCGAAGCAGGTATCCGCTGCTCACGCATCGACACCACAAGCTTTACCGTCGAATACGAGTTCTACCTTAAAGACTCGGAGACCCTGATCTGCGACGGCACAACGACGATGACCTGGGTGGATTACACCATACCAAAGGCGATTCCGGTCCCCGACGTCTTGCGCGAAGCGATCAATGAGCTTGAAGGGCGGGAGGTTTAGCTGAATCATTCAAAGCTGTGAGATTCAGCTACCACCCACTCGCTTTGTAATTATCCACGCAACGTAAGATACCCGCCATAGTAATATTTCGACTCTCAGCCGAAAGCATTCTCCAGGCTTCGAAGTATATGCTTGACGCGAATGGGTCTGATTCATCGACGTTCTCAATGGCCGACAGAATTGATGCAGTCTTTCCCTCGTTCTGATGTGAGCTTTCGGCGATCATCCTCAAATAGTTACGGTTTGCCTCGTTACATGCCCAGATTTCAAAACTCCAATCTCCACGCAACGAATCCTCCTCTTTCATCGATTCTACAGCATTCTGTGGCACTCCTGGAAAAAGCGTGCGATCTGTTCTTCGGCCCAGTAGCCCAGGCCTGCCAAGCCTTGTCTGCGTATGAAGCCTACGTGGCCGCCGTGGGGTACGAATTGGGGGTATAGCCAAGGGGATTTTTCGGCGATCTCGTAGGGCAGGGTTTCGCCGGGATTGAAGGGATCGTCTTTCGCGCTCAGGAGCATTGTTGGTTGGCGGATGTTGTGCAAGACTTTTCCGCAGGCTACTTTGGTGTAGTAGTCGTGGGAATCTTCGAAACCGTGGAGCGCGGCAGTGCCGTGAGTATCAAAGTCTGCGAAGGTGCGGGATTTTTTGATTTTTTCGAGATCGAGCGTGCCGGGGTATTGCGCTTCTTTTTCAACTGCCTTCGGGATCAGCATGCGGAGAAAGTGGAGTACGTAAAGTCGGCTGAAGGCAGAGTCCATGTGTTTACCGGAGGCGACGAGGTCGTAGGGCGCACTGACGATGGCGGCGCCTTTTACGTTTTCGGGAACCTTGTCGCCGAGATCGCCAAGCCATTTTCCGATGACGTTGCCGCCGAGTGAATAGCCTGTCATATACAAAGGTGAATCCGGATACAGCTCGCCAATTCGGCGAACCATGAACTCCGCATCCGTCGTTTCGCCGGAGTGATACAGACGTTTGGCGCGGTTCATCGGGCCGCCGCAGGACCTAAAGTCCATGGCAATTGCGCTCCAGCCTATCCTGTCGAGTTCCTGAATGAGGCCTATCATATAGGTAGACTCGACGCAGCCTTCGAGTCCGTGCAGCATAAGCACGATAGGTTTATCCGGATCGCCCATGCGCCGATGCACCTGCACAAAGTCATCGTCCGGCGTATCCCATCGCTCAGTTTCCATCGGGAGTAGTTTGATTCTGCGAAGATAGCGCGCGCCGACCGTTTGCAGATGCGCATTCCGCAGCCAAAACGGCGGCTCGAAGGGGTGTGCTTCAAGCGCATCCATGATCGCGCTTTTTTTCGTCAGTTCGGATTCGAGTATCTCGTCTTCAATGGATTGAATCATTGGTACTGCCTTCGTTTCGAATTCGCGACATGATACTATATTGCCTGTCCCGAGTACGAAGAAGCGGAGGAATGAGCATGATGAAATTGCGAGCGATCCACGATGATGATACTGAGGCGGTGATCGACCTGATCGGTGGAATCTATCGGGAGTATGGATTCGAAATATGCCTTGAAGATGCTGAATCCGACTTGACGTGCATCAGCGAACACTATACGGAAGACTCTTTTATGGTGCTGATCGACTCGGATGATTCGATTCGCGCCACCGTCGCACTTACGCCTTGTCCGGAACGCGCGCATGTCGCATGGCTCAAACGATTGTATCTGGATTCGTTTCTACGAGGTGGCGGACACGCGGATCGTCTGCTGGAATGGGCGTTGACGCGAACTCGCGCATTGAAACGAAATCGGGTAGAGTTGTGGAGCGACGTTCGTTTTGAACGGGCACATCGATTTTACGAGAAGCACGGTTTCACAAACGATGGTACTGTGCGACACATGACGGATGCCCATGAGCCATACGATGAATTGTTCTTTTCGAAGCAACTTGGCGCGTGATGCCTTATTGTTCGCGGGACATGTAGTTCAAGGTTACGCGGGAGTCTGTCGATTGGTCTAGACTTCAATATCCTCACTTCGCTTATATTTCGGAGTCTTGATTCAGGGTTTCCTGCGTTGAAGCATTGTGTTTGACGTGTGAACAGTGTATATTTTCTTATTCGAAGGTGTTGGACGTAAGCGTTGCCTTTCCCATGTTGCGTTAACTGATATATCCCCGGAGAGTTACGGTATGGCCACGATCGTTGTCGGAATCGGACGGCAGAACAGTTTTCAAAAAGTCATCGATATCGCCTGCGAGGAGATGGAAAAAAAGGAAGGCGACCCTCGAAAAGTCGAAGGCAGAGGCGGCACAGTCCAGTTTACCGCCGACCGTGACGATTATGAAGGGAAGTTCGAAAGATTCACGTTCCGGTTTGAGATGCCCGGGGCGACCTTGGAAAAGATCCATGCTGCTGCGGACGCGGCTCCGGAAGGTATTTGCGAATGTACTTTGAACAAAGAAGAAGAGTACATGACGCTAACGATGCCTGCGTCGAACCAGAAGGATGTCGATTACGATCTCGTACGGGCAACAATCGAAGAAATATTTCAGCTGTTTCCTATTCCTGAAGTGTGGCGCTATGACGGTTTACTCTACAATATGGAGCCGATCAGTGTCGAGTTGCTGTTCCGCGCCCTAATCCAATACAAAGCAAGTGATATCCATCTGTCTCCAGGCGAGAAGCCAATATTTCGGATCGACAACAGCATGCTTATATCGGAACTGATGCCGCGGCTTTCAGGTTCGCAAATTCTCGCGCTTGTAAAGCAGTTGTCGCCTGACGAAGACTGGAAGAATTTCGAACGCGATCATCAGAATAGCTTTAGTTTTCACCAGAAAGGCGTCGGATATGCGCGGGCTTCGGCTTTCTTAAAAGCAGGACAGCCGCACCTTACATTTCGGTTTCTTCCAGAAGAAATCCCGTCGTTCGAAGAACTCAACATGCCTCCTGATATCATGCTAAAGTTGTCAAAACTTCACACCGGTTTGATCTGTATCGTCGGTGTGACGGGGAGTGGAAAATCGTCCACATGCGCGGCGATACTCGATTGGATCAACCGCAACCGCAAGGTGCATATCATCACGCTGGAAGATCCGGTGGAGTTTCATCATTTCAGTAAAAAATCGACCATATCTCAGCGAAATCTTGGCACGGACGTACCGAATTTTATGATTGGCGTAGAGGGGGCATTGCGCCAGGATCCCGACGTGATTCAAGTCGGGGAAATGCGAGACGCTGGAACGATACGGGCAGCAATCAGTGCGGCGGCAACTGGCCATCTGGTGTTGACAACACTGCATGCGAGTAACGCTTCATCGGTCATCGACCGAATTTGTAGCTTCTTTGAGCCGGTTGAGCGGGATCTCATACGAAATCAGCTGCGAGACTGTACACGGGCGGTTATTTGTCAGCTTTTGGTGGAAAAGAAGGGCGGAGGACGTGTTCCGGCATTGGAGATCATGTTTAATGACGTAAAGCAGATTGCCGATGGCATCGCTGCCGGGAATACGGGTGGCATACGACTGGGT
>DTSJ01000072.1 GCA_012965445.1 Candidatus Hydrogenedentota bacterium | reverse complement strand
GATTCGGCGGAATCGTCGTCTTTTGTGTTTTCGTCCGACACGGTGGTGTCCTCCATATATCCGAAAATACCGTTGACAACTTATTTTATTCAGTTTGGCGGATGGGGATGCCTGAAATCAACCGTTTGGGGTCGGTGGGTATCCCTCTATGGTGGAGGGGCATTCCCCCTATATACTTAGCAAGGGTGTTGCATGTTACCGGATCTGAAGTGGTCCTTTCCCGCATTTGAGCATTTGGGATACGGCGATTGCCGGGTGATTCAGGGGTTGTGGGAAACGAGAGGTATGAGTTTGTAAGTTATTTCGTGTTAATGATTTATGGAAGTAAATTGTTGACAGTTTTGGAGGTTCTTTTGCGATGGGCTGCACGATTAGAATCCGTAACTGCGGGCCGTTCCTGAAACGGGCGCTTTAGCGCAGGACGATTTCTTCGGTGTCGTCGAGGCTGAAGGGTTCGATGTCAGGGATCACTTTCACGTCTGTTCTAAATTTTAGCGGATACTTCAGGCCCAGCTCATAGACGAGTTCAACGAAGAATGCTGTGAATCCGGGTTCGGGTTCTACGACTTTTGCGAAGCAGGTTCCTCAACTCACGAACAAACTCGTATTGGATTGTGTGAGTTTGTCAAGGTTTGATTTCCATACCATCGCGTCCGACGATGATGGGCCCTTTATACAATTCGCTCATGCCCTTGATGAAACGCGCTTCCATGGCATCGGTTGGCGGAATCGAGGGCATGAGGTGGGTAATAGCGAGCTTCTTGATTCCTGCTTCCTGAGCCATCTCAGCGAGTAGGAGGGTATCGGCGTGATATTCGACTCCCTCGTCGATCATTTGCGCCAGGCGTGGGTTGCTGCGGATCATCAATGCGCGAACCGGGCGGAAGAATTGGGCATTGACGGCTTCGCTGACGAGGAGATCAGCATTCTGCGAGGCTTCGGCGAGTTCCGGGCAGACGATAGTGTCGCCCGAAACGACAACCGTTTTGCCCTTGTATTCGAAGTGGTATCCGACTGCGGGTTCTATTGGCGGATGGCGGACCGTGAACATCGTGACCTTGAGACCGCCTTTGTCGTATACCACGCCGGGTTCGTGTTCGGTGGTAGTGGGGATCATCGCGTCGCGACTGAATTTTTGGCCGTGATGACCGATTCGATATTTCAAGTCGAGGCGGTAGGTCGCGATAATTCCGTCTACAACCTCCTTTGCTCCGACGGGGCCGTGTATCTCGATCGATTTGTCCGCACCGGCAATCGCTGCATTGAGTAGGATTTCGCCGAGTCCGATGAAATGGTCCGAATGATAATGCGTATAGAAAATGCCATCCACAGTGCGCAGACCCGCGCCTGCGAGCGGCACCACGGAATTGCGGCCAGTATCTACAAGGAAAACGCGATCTCCGGCGATTATGGCGGTGCATGCCGTGGCCCTTTCGGGATTTGGCAGGGGGATACCGGTACCGAGGAGGATGACTGAAAGACCGGCATCGGGGTCGAGAGTTCGCGGAGGCGTGATGCCTGGCAGTCCCTGTGCGGACACTGATGAAGTCGACAAAAGAAGCGCAACGATGGCGACGAATGCGGCTGTACTTCGCCAATAGAAACTGTTCATAGTCATGGCCCTCTGGAGATTGATTTTCGTATGCGAAACATCGTAGCAGGGTCACTTCTCGTGCCGCAAATCGTTGCGTTCCGCGAATAACGGACTTTTCGACTCTAAGGCTTTCCTGTCGTGGTTGAAGCGGTGGCATAGCGTGGAAAAGCGCACATAACGTCGGAAAAGGCGACAGGTGTGGAACGGAGTCGTTTACACGTGGGCACATATTCATGAATCGACCAATGCTTTAGGCTGATTTGCTATAGTGGGCGCTGTCGATTTTTGGCGGGTTGTGTCGATCGGAAGTGTCGGGGATGAAACTGACTTGAATATTGACCCGTCGAATCTTGTACTATGGGTGCAGCGTCCTATCCCATATCCATTTACAGTTCAAAGTGCCTTTAGGAGATCCATTATGTGCAAGAGTATCTATACCCGTTCCGAAATCCGTCAGATGCAAACACAGAGCGGCATGACGCGCCGTGAATTCGGGAAATTATTGGCCGCGTTTGGTGTCCTTGGCTACATTGATTCGCATTCCATAGCGATGGCCGCTGGAACTGAACGTCGTCAGATCGGGATGCTTGCGAATCAGACAGCGGGAGCTGAGGGAACATGGATGCTGAAGGAGATTGAGGGGGAGATACCGAAGGAGATAAACGGCACACTGTATCGCACGGCACCGGGTGAGAGCGAACGCTTCGGCGTGAAGTTTAAACACGCGTTCGACGGCGATGCGTTCGTGTCAGGCTACAGTATGCGTGATGGTAAAATCTGGTTAAACGCCCGGTTCATAAATTCACCGGAACGTGTAAATGAGCAGGCAGCAGGAAAGATGACCTACTCTGAGTTCGGAACGAAGGCGCCCGATACCCAGAGGTCTCTCGGCAAGAACCAACCCAACGTAAACATCATTCCCTGGGACGGTCGTCTCCTGGGGCTATCCGAAGGGGGTCACCCGACGGCTGTGAATCGCCACGACCTCTCGTTCGAATCTTACTGGGATTTTCATGGAACACTTCCCAAGAATGTCTCGTTCACTGCGCATCCGAAATATGACCCGGCTACGGGCGAAGGATTTGCGTATGGAATGGAGCAGGGGCCGAGTATGGCGTTGTGCGTTTTCCGGATGAATCAGGATGGCACGCTGACAATGCTGCACAAGGTTCCCCAGAAGAGCTTTTTTATGCTCCACGATATGTTCATTTCGGAAAACTATTTTATATTTGCCATTCCACCCGTCAAGTACGATCTCGGTAGTTTGCTTTCCGGGCGTACCACTGTCGCCGAAGCGATCCATTTTTTCGAGACTGATCCGCTACGCTTCATAATTCTAAACCGGGACGGCACTGGGAAGCCGGTCGTCATTGAACAACCCGCGAACATGGTGTTCCACAACGGCAATGCTTTTGAGCGGAATGGTCATATTGTACTGGATACCTTTCTGCAGCCTGACGGCGCTGTGCTGGAGGCACTTCGAAGTATCAACGAGAGCGGGAATCTGCCGATCATCGAAGAACCTTCGCGATTTACCCGGTTCGTTCTTGATCCGAAGAGGGGCGAATTGGTTGAGCGATCTGAAATGGCGGAAGATCAGGACTTTCCGCGATTCGATATTCGTCAGGTTGGTAAGGAAGCAGGTCGGCTGTGGGTAGCGGCTGGCGATCCTGAAAACAATGACCCTCTGCGATTCACCAAGATTATCCGGCACGACCTGTCTGGAGGTCAGCCCGTGATCGCGAAGGCAGGCAAGACACGCACCTTTGGCGAGGCGATATTTGTTCCCCGTGAAGGCGAACAGTCCGAAGACAACGGATGGATGATGAGTCAGGGATATGATGCGGAGCGCAATGAAAGTTACTTGGAGATTCGTGATGCGGCGACACTGGATCTTCAAGCGCGGGCATGGACCGGGACCCATCTGCCGCTCGGATTCCACGGGAACTTTATGCCGGGCTGGTTTGTAGAGCAACCTGCGTAGGCTGCCTGTCAGAGTTGAGTGGTCGCAGGCAAGATCTTACTCGGGATACTTTAGTCATCGCAGTTCCCCGACCCGATCAGGATTCCGAAGAATCTCCAGCCAATTCTCAATCACGACCAGTTCCGTCACGTTGCTGATCTGGTCGATCGTCGGCTTGACGAACAGAAATTGATCGCCGTCCGGGTGAATGTCCCAACGCCCCGGCGGTGTACTCGATATCAGCATATATCGATCCTCAAAAAGTCGCTCTGGACTTCCGAATATCACGTGAGACTCATCTTCCCAAATACCGCCAAAGCTCAACGGCGCATCCAGAATCTTTTCGCCGCGGCCGCCTACATAAGGGATTCTGTAGTACGCACCATCACGGTGAAATGTCGCCCACTCCCCAGACGGTGAAGGAACGAAATACTGCGCGTTTTCAGTGCCGGGAATGGGGAGAGCGTAAAGGTCTGTCAGCGTGCGCACCATCCAGATCCGGCCCGTCTCGGTCTGCGCAGGGTAGAGTACGTCCCGCCCGTCCGGCGAGGATATAAACGGCGGGTAGTCCTGATATTGGTCCGGCGCGACAGGAGCCGAGCGATCAAGCGTAATCGAATACCGACGAAGCGGGCGATCAGAATACAGCGCTCTTTCCACCGCGGGCGACTTCGAATTCCTCTGCCGAATTCGCCTCAGTTTCTTCTGCCGGAGAACCCGAAGGTCTCGTCAGCAGCACCCTCACCGCACCGATAAGAATCACCAGCAGTACCGCGATCCCCTTAGCCCGAATCGGCATTCCGCTCGATTGCGGTGCCGGGAAAGCTTTTCCCGTTTGCAAATCACGTTTCGCGTTCTCAAGCGTATCTTCAAGAATAAAAGCAATATCTGCTGCACCGCTGAATCGTCGCCGCGCGTTCTTCTCCAGGCACCGCCGCAATAAACTGTGAACCGTATCAGGCAAATTGTCAGGCAGTTTGTTCCAATCAGGCTCCCGTTCCATGATTGCCCCGACCGTATCCGCGATACTCTCCCCCGCGAAAGGAATGTCTCCGGTGAGCGCCTCATACAGACAACACCCAAACGCCCAGATATCTGTGCGCTTGTCCACCGTCTTCCCGCGTGCCTGTTCCGGAGACATATAGACTGGCGTACCCATGAATGTGCCCTCGGCAGTAACGGCGATCGGACTCATAGGAGTCGTCGGCGAAATCGGATCCGAGTTCTTCGTTTCACCCATATTCTTCGCGATCCCGAAGTCCAGAATTTTTACAACACCATCCTGATTTATTTTCACGTCGTCCGGCTTTAAATCGCGATGCACGATGCCGTGCACATGAGCGTTACCCAGTGCCCGGGCAACCTTGAGCACAAGCACGGCAGATTCTCGCCAACCGCCGGGAGCAGCACCGCGGCATTCTGAACCTTCAAGGGATAAAACGCCTTGCCGAGGCGGGCGGCTGATCGGACGCTTGAGTCC
>DTSJ01000071.1 GCA_012965445.1 Candidatus Hydrogenedentota bacterium | reverse complement strand
CGGGTTTTACAACGATGCACAAGCCGAATACTTAAACGGAAATAGCTTTACTTCATAGTCCGGCTCCGGAAGATTGTTCATATTCTCCGGAAAATCACCCGCGTTGAAATACCAATCCGCCACATCCAGCATAACTCCGGCATCTTCCCCGTTAAAGGTATGTCCGCCCTCGCGGAATTTCGCGAGGTTGTTCTTGGGCACGCCGAGTAATTCAAAGACCGATTGCGCCCCCTGATAGCAAACCTGCGTGCCAAAGTTATTGGCCCAGGTATCATCATAGCCATCATTGGAAAGGACGACTCGCGGGGCGATCAATGCGCGCATGAAGTGCTGGTCAAAGGGAAGCTCTTGCTCCCGGCCGACGAAACGACGAATGTCTTTGTGCATCCAGAAGAGCCAGCGCTCTTCGCGGGTCAACAGCTCAAGAGTTTCTGCCCCTGCTCGATAGTTTCGATAAGTGGATGCACCGCCGCATCCAGAGCCATTCGGCACCACCAGTTTGAATCGTTCGTCTGTTGCCCCGGCTAACAACGCTGCCTTTCCTGTTCGCGAATGTCCTGTCACGATGGATCGAGACGTATCAATGTCCTCTTGGGTCTCAAGGAAATCCAGCACCCGTGAAGCGCCCCACGCCCACGTGGCCAGACTGCCCCAGTCCAGATCCGGATAGGCCATTTGTGCGGGCCCTACAATATCATTCCCTTCATCACCCGGATCGAGTTCTGCGGTATTGAACGTCGCGATAGCATAGCCCCGCTTATTCATCCCTTCCTCATCCGGGTGCCCATTGCCGATTTTCACGATGACCGGAAATGGCCCCTTGCCCTTAATGGGAATCCGCAATAGAACCTGGATCTTGATTTCCTGATTCGGTCCTGTCGTAATCACGGCACGCCGAAATTTTCCATATTCAGTTTTCTTCAAGCGATCATGCACCTTCACTACCTTGACTTCAGGTGTTTCCGCTGGCATATGCCCGAACTGTATCGCCAGAATATCGTTCAGTATTTCAGCACGCCGTGCTTTCCATTGCTCAGCCGTTTTTACAAGTGATCCATCCTTCATCACGAGCGGATCAGGCAAGGGATCATCTGCCGACAGTAGGCTCGGCGGAAGCGGTGCTGCCAGACTCATAACGGAAAACAACAGGACGTAACTCATCAGTGCGATGCGCATATCAAATTTCCCTATATTGTATTCTTTATGAAGAACCAAGAAACCGCTACTCTATACAGGAATCCATCATTTTGTCAAAACTTCAGTGCGACCCTTTTGGGCCGCTCGGTCGGCGTATACTTTGGCCGAGTAACCGATCCAACCAAGCCTTCACCATAAAAGTTGAATAGTACTTTTCTATCTGCTTTAATCAATTTGGCTGTGAGAACTTCGCGGTGCGGATTCGGATTCGCACACAGAAATACCTATCGTGAGTGTTTAAGCAACAACGGGGAGCTACAATGAGTAAACGACATTTGATCGTTTTGTTGATTTCTTTTTTTCCGATGCTAACAGTGGGTTGCTCGAAAGACGATAGCTACGTTTTTCGATACGGCAATGCTCAGAATGAGAATGACCCGCGAAGTGTTTCGATGAAGTTCTTTAAAGAACAACTGGAAAAACGCACCGAAGGACGCATTACAGTTCAAAACTATTTCAGTGGCATGTTGGGGACGGAGCGTGAAATGGCCGATTCCGTTGCGATTGGTGCTTTGCAGGGGACCCGTGGTGGAATGTACGAAGACGCCTCCATCAAGTTCAATATCATGCAGTTGCCTTTTCTTCTCGAGTCTTGGGATCAGGCGTTGCGGTTGGTGCGTAGCCCATGGATGGCGCAGGTGGCCCAGGAGGGTAAAGCCAAGGGGTTTCACATTCCAGCCATTGGTGTTTCGCAGGGATTCAGGGCGCATGGATCCAACGGGCATGCGATTCGGACACTCCAGGATTTTAAGGGTCTGAAGATTCGTGTGCCAGGTTCTCAAGAGGTCTATCATCAGATGGAGGTGGCCTTGGGGGCGAATCCGCAGGGCATCGCACAGGCTGAAACCTATTCCGCGCTCAAGACTGGGGTAGTGGATGGCACTACGGCGCCGCCATCTGATCTCTGGGATCGCAGGCAATACGAAACGCTAAAGTGGATCACGATAGATCGGCATTCGACAGGGCCCGATCCGCTTATGGTGAATCTTAAGTGGTATGAAAAATTGCCGGATGATCTCAAGCTCATTTTCGATGAGGTGGCGAAGAAAGCGATGGCGTACAGCGATAAGCTGTACATGGAGATGGAAGAGGAGATCATCGCGAAACTGCGTGAGAAAACGGAAATCATCTATCCCGACTCAGCGACCATTGCCGGTATGAAGACCAAGACCAAACCAGTATATGACTTTTTCGTGGATCGCGGCGATTTTACTTGGGAAGACATCAAGGCGGCGCTCGCGGTGGCTGAAGGGGATGAGCAGTAGTGGAGCACCCTGCCGAATCGAATTCTACTTCGGATGAGTCCGTTAACGTGGCTGTCCAACGGCGGGTAAAACGTTTCGAGCAAATGCTCATCAAGGTTCTTGCGGGCGGGTTTTCGCTCTGCCTCATTTTCATGTTCATCCTCATCGTTACCCAGGTGGCATTGCGCTACGGGTTGAACCGCTCGATTGGTGGGGCGAACGAACTCGCGACGATTCTTTTCGCCTATACTTCCGCCCTTGGGATTGCAGTCGCCGTTGCGCAACGCGAGCACATGGCCATTTCCTGGTTCTTCCTTCGGTTCCCGGATCGGCTTCGGAAAATAGTCGATGGGGTAGGGCTGATATTGCTTGCAGCGGTGAACATCGTTATCTTCTGCTACTCCATTCGCTGGATCGGCACCACGGGCGATGGCATGATCTCGGTGCTTCAAGTCCCACGATGGACGTCTCAAATCGCCATCCCCATTGGAACGGGCGCGTCGGCACTATTTTGTGTCATCAAATTTTACTTGGGCGTTTGGGGAGACGAAGAGTTGGGCGTTCCCTGGACCCAGGAAGACTAAGGGGCGATCATGACAATCTTACTCCTGAGTCTTGTTGTTCTGCTGTTCTTTGGAATCCCGATTGCTTACTCCATTGGTATTTCCTCTCTACTATATTTCGCCATTTACCACCCCGAGATGATGCAGATTTTACCGCAGCGCATGTTCTTCGGTTTCAATTCCTATACATTGATCGCATTACCGCTGTTTATCTTGATGGGTTTCCTGATGAACGAATCGGGCATCACCGCGCGCTTGCTTAACTTCTGTATGATGTTTGTCGGGCGCCTAAGAGGTGGCCTCGGCTTGGTCAATGTTGGCGCGTCAATGATTTTCGGGGGCATCTCTGGGTCCTCCACATCCGATACCGCTTCCATCGGTTCTATTTTGATTCCGGAGATGGAAAAACGCGGCTACCCACGACAATTTGCTGCCGGCATTACGGTGGCTTCCTCGACCATGGGAATGATTATTCCTCCGTCCATTCCAGTAGTACTCTACGCCATCGTCGCACAAGAGTCCGTGGGACAGCTCTTCCTTGGTGGGATGATCCCCGGCATTATGATAGGGTTGTTTCAGTTCATGATTACGATGTTTCTGGCCCGACGGCATAACTTTCCAAAAGAGGACTATCGACCACCCGTCGCTGAGATCGCGAAGGAAACGATTCTTTCATCCTATGTCCTGCTAATGCCCATACTCATCGTAAGCATTGTCGTATTGGGCGTGGCAACACCGACCGAGTCGTCAGCGATAGCCGTGCTGTATGCCGCGGTAATCGGATTCGCGTTCACACGAAAGCTGAAATGGCCTGCTTTCTGGAAATGCGTGAGGAATACCGTATTGGTCAGTTCCAAAATCATGATCATTATTGCCTTGTCGCAGATTTACATCTTCGTATTGGCTCTGGAACACCTGCCCGAAGCGCTGTCGGCGTTCCTGGCTGAACTCGATCTGGGATCGGTATCGTTCATGCTCATCTTTGCCGCAATCGTGTTGCTCTTGGGGACGTTTATTGACGTGAGTCCTGCTATTTTACTACTCACGCCGATATTCCTGCCGTCCGCCGTGGACCTGGGAATTTCCCCCGTCCATTTTGGAATAGTATTGGTCTCAGGACTCGCAGTGGGTGCTTGTACACCCCCCGTGGGCAACTGCCTCAATGTCTGCTCAGCGATTTCGCGTTTGGGTATCGGGAAGATCTTTATTGGGGCTCTTCCCTTTCTTACGGCCAACGTCGGCACGATGTTATTGTGCATTTTCTTTCCGGATTTGGTGATGTGGCTCCCGAAGAAGTTTATGGGGGAATAATTATAAAGCGTCAATTATGTCGGTATGTACCGCCTTAAATCGTCCAGATATGGATACAACAGCAACAGGAGAAAAGAACTATGAAAACAATCGGTTTTGTGGGCCTCGGTTTAACGCCTCGCTGAAGTTGCTCATCTATCAAATCCGCATGTTGCGTTCTCGAATCGATCAGTTGAAGATCGTCCCAACCACCTAAGAGCGTAACGAATTGCTGAGGCTTGGGGAGGAGTTGGGGCATCAAGTCAACGGCCTGATGTTTGTCGTCAAAACCAAGAGTTATAAAAAGTGGGTGTATGAACGCAACGAAGGAAAAGTCTGGAAAAATGTCGGTCGTAAACGCACTCCTGAAGCCGTGCTTAATCTGCTTAGACGCATGGCCGAGGCCAATGAGACTTGGGGCTTTAGGCGAATAGTGGGGGAATTGAAGAAGTTGGGGATTCGTATCGGTGATACGACAACGTGTGATGCGCTCAAAGACATGGGCATTTACCCGGAACCAACTAAGGCCGAGGGTAAGAAAAATTTGCGTTGGAACAAATTCCTCGCGGCTAACGCTGAATCGATTTTGGCCACCGACTTTTTCTCCAAAAACGTTCGGTCGCTGTGCGGTAAACATGACCTCTACTATTTGGCCTTTATCCACCTCAAAAGTCGCAGAATTTTCTGTAGCGTGGGCACTTATCACCCCAACGACACTTGGGTCACACAACAATGCAGAAACGCCATGATG
>DTSJ01000070.1 GCA_012965445.1 Candidatus Hydrogenedentota bacterium | reverse complement strand
CGAGTACGCAATTCATCGTTGGTCATGGCGACGAAATGGGACTCCAAGACGGAAATTTTATCGAGAACCGGCTTTAATCGGTAATAATCGCGTTCTTTGCTGGTTCCAAAGAGCTTTTTGAGCAATGAACTACCCAGCATGGGGTATTGATCTCCGGTGATTTTGTCGTGGTACACTGCGCCACATGAAAACGGGTACATATCATACCAAAGCGACGGGAATACAACCAAGTTTGACGGCTCAGAGTGGAATCCGGTTTCGTTTCATTCGGGCGAATTCGAGCAGTATTTGGCATGTAGATCCGATGACGAGAGCAGATAGGGGGGCTTAGATGGTCTATATTTATTCTCTCGTGCTGATGCTTTCGGCGGGTTTGTTCGGCACGTTTTGTCGGTCGGTCATGCTTGGACTGGGCTTTGTGCCTGACCTTTCTTCCGGACTGTTTATTTTTTCGACTTCAGGTTCTATTTATCTTGCACTCCAATGTGCGTATATGGGCGGACTGAGGTTTCTGGCTCCGACGACGGCGCGAAGTACGTATTTGTCCGAGATGGCTTCGAACAGCGCGACGCTTATTTTTCTTCCGTACATTCTTCACGTTTCAGTACCCTGGCCCCAAGAGATGTTCGAACGTGTTGAGCCGTTGCTTTATCTCGGAGGGTTCGGCGTGATTCATCTTTTCCTAAAGCTATCGACGTTCTACGGGTCTCTTCAAGGCTCTCCGTCGAGTCGAAAGGGTGTTATTGGCTACGCGGGTGCGACGCTTCTGTTCGTTTTTCTTGGGATCGTTTTTCAGTCGCGCTGGGTAGAGTCGCTTGAGGCGGCGCGCACGCGGGTGCCGACGGGGGTCGAGAACGTGTTGATCGGAACGCTGCATGCGGACGCGCGGCGAATGCAGGAGGGCGCTACCATCAGTGTGGAGACAGTTTACAAACAAGGCCAGACGATTACGACGCGGTGGGGGAAGACCCAGGGGAACACGCACGGGAACAACGTGGGGCGCGTGTACGCGACTTTTGTGATGCATGGTGACGACGAAAAGGTGTATCAGTCGTCGACTGCATTAACTGGGGGAATGTGGTCGGAAATTCGTGTACCGAACGAGTATGTTCCGGAAGGACTGCGATCTTACGAGGTCCGGTGGACTCGCGAGAAAGAACCGAACTGGCAACGGATTCTGGGTCTTCGACCGATTGTATACAACCTTTCTGAAACGCCGGGTACTGAACCGCCACCGCCGAGCATCGTGACCATGTCAGGACCTTTCAATCATGCTGAACGTCCGCTGGTTCGTGGTCCGAATATCGTGGTGATCTTGGTGGACGGATTGGCGGCAAACCACCTTTCGATGATGGGATATGAACGGGACGTGACACCGTCGCTGGATAAGCTTGGCTACGGCGGACTTTCTTTTCCAAATATGTTTTCTCCGTCGGCCGAGGTGGGAGATGCAGTTGATGCGTTGTTTTCGGGCGGTACACAGTCGGATTCGCTCGTGCAGCGTCTGGCGAATGCAGGTTACAGTACGATAGCTTTTACGGAGGGAGGCGGATCTGCTCTGGAGTATGGCGGTGGAATCGAGTCGGGTTTCGAGCTCTTTGACGCGAGCTACGATGCGGACCAGGGTTCGGGCTTAACGGTGAAGAAGGCGCAGAGCTGGATTGACGCCCATCAGGCGATCAAATTTTTTATGTTGATTCGGCTTCGCTCGCTGGAGGACATTTCCGAGCTGCGAAAGATTGACGGAATGTATCCTGAGAGCGGACGCCCACAGGCGATTGATGCATTTGATAATGGGCTACAACGGCTGGACAGTCTGCTCGGGAGTTTGCTGAAATATATTCGGGACCACGAGATGCGCAAGAATACTTTCGTGATTGTGACCTCTGCTTACGGTCATGCGTTTTCGGTGCGGTCGGACGGGCGCAAGCTGGATGATCCGACGCTGCGCACGCCGTTAATTTTGAGCGGCCCGAGTATTCGCAAGACAAAGATGTCTACGCGGGTTGAGATGGATGATGTGGCGGCGACGATTGGCGCATTGACGGGTGTGAAGGTTCCGGGATCTGGAAGGGGCAAGTCCGTGCTGTAGATCTACTCTTCGGTCTTTAGGTCGAAGGGGTGATAGAACGTCTGATTGTTCGTTTGGAGTGTCGGCGTAGAATGCTGCGAATGCGATACCGGAATCGGCCTGCTTGAAGAAGGGGGAGAAATCGACGACGCTGTCTTCTGCGCGTGTACGGAGCCATATCGCGATGCCGTCTTCTTTGTCGACTTCGAGTCCGTGGGCGGGCTGGACGTTTTTTGTGCCTCCGCGTGATGCCATGAAATCGTTGCGTCCAAGAGGGACCTGCGCGTTGGCGACAGCTTCGATGATTCCCTGATCCAGATCGGATTCAAACGGGCCGCATACGAACCACTGGGCGGAATATCCGCGTTCGAGAATCGTGGTGAGGTTTTCCTGTGCCGACGAAATGATCGGAATCAGGAAGAGACTTAAACAACTCGAGGTATAGAGAAAACGGTTCATTCAGATCACTTGTTCGGTTACGTTGGGATATTGTTGTTTTTTTTGGGGGGGGTTATGTCAACCCATATATGAGTGCGACTTTGTTTTTACTGTACTTTTATCGGTCGCGCGGGCGTGGTACCATAGTCGAATCGTGGTATCGGGGACAAAGTATGCGTCGTATTTTTCACAAACTGCTGGGTGTAAGTCTGGTTTGCTTTACATTTGGGTTGGCTGAGGCGGAAATTGTTGGATCGCAGGGGCGTCTGGAATTTTCTGATAAGACGCTGAGTCATGTGTGGACTCAGGCGCATCGAGCGTTTACTGCGGAAGAAAATAGCTATCGGACGGGGCTTTTGAGCGCGTCTTATCTGTTGCACGATACTAACCCCTCCCCTGCTCTCCGCGCACATTTTTATCTTGACGCTTCGACGGAGTATCCGAGGTCGCTTTTGAGTCGTTCGTTCTTTCCATCCGAAAAGCGGGAAGGCGAGGAGGCCAATTATTCGCTGCATTGGCCTGCGCTGCTCTGGCAGTACCATCGGTTTTCGGGCGACGATGCTTATGTGCGGACGCTTGTTGAGAGTGCGCTGCCGGGGCTGATGGAACATTTTGCCGGGCAGGTTTCTGAGTCCGGGTTATTGGCGACAGGTGATTCTGACGATGACTTGGTTCTGAATTTTCTTTACTATCGTGCGCTGATTTCCACTGCGGAATTGCATCGGAATCTGGGCCTGGAAACTGGACGTTGGGATGCGCAGGCGCGTTCGTTGAAGTCGGAAATGGCGGCTGAAATGGTATCCGAAATTCCTTCCGTGGCTATTGGAGCGCTTGCGGTGTGCTTTGGTGTGGCGGACGAAGCGGCGACGGAGAAGGTGATCGCTTTGATTCGCAAGGAAGGGGCTGCCTGTCCGAAATGGTATGTTCCGTATGTCGTGGAGGCGTGTTTTATTGCTGGGGAGCAGCAGCTTGCGATTGATTTGATGAGTTTTGTGGAGGATTTTTCGGAGAACCCTTCCCCACTCTACCTGATTCCTGAATATGTGTTTGGAGTTGCGCCGGGAGAGGCCGGCTGGGACACGATTGAGGTCGTGCCGCGATTTTCGAAGCGGGTGGAGTCTGCGCGATTGGAAGTTCCTGTTCCGCAGGGTCGGGTCACGCTTGCGTTCAATGTGAAGACTGGTGCGGCGGTGACAGTTCCTGTGGCGAGCCGAGTGACGATGGATGCGCCGGAGGGGATGTCTGTGGTCGTCAAAAAATATCGGAGTCATTCTATGCCTGAACCATTATCGACGGAAGCGCGTGCGGCGCTGGACGCTGCGGATTGGGTGGGGAATACGGGAGGCGGTGCGTTCATCTGGGTGTCGGTTGATGAACAGATGCTGCGGATCGTAGACAAGGACACGGTGATTTATCAGGCGCGGTGTGCTTCGGCGGAGAAGGGCATCGGTTCGAAGATGGACAGTCTGCAAACGCCGCTTGGTTGGCATTCTATTGAGAAAAAAATAGGAGACGATGCGCCGTGGGGCCAGGTGTTTCGATCTCGCATCGCGACGCGCGAGGTCTGGCAACCGGGCGAGGATACGAAGGAGGACATGGTGTTGAGTCGGGTGCTGCTGCTGAGCGGTGAGGAGCCTGGACTGAACAAGGGCGGGAACGTTGATTCTTTTGCTCGGAACATATATATACACGGGACGAATGATGAGGCGCGGATCGGGGAACCTTCATCGCACGGGTGTATCCGGATGCTGAATGATGATGTGATTGAGATGTACGGGATGGTGGATAAAGGGATGCGGGTTTTGATTACGGGGACGATTGAGGAAGGGGAGTGACTTTAACGTAGAGGCGCGGAGAGGCAGAGGTGCGGAGGAAGAAACTGAAAACTGCGAACAAATCGAATTCCTTGATTGTAGCAAAGACCTATTCTCCACCTTGGTACACGTGCGCCCTGTTTTGCTCATATGGCGCAAGTCCTTTTCGGAACAAGATCTCCCCACTGTAGGAAGCAGGGTTTTTAAGATGAGGATTTAGCGATTTAACGTGTTGTGCCAAATCATCAGTTGACATAGCTTTTTCCGAGCGAAAATTCCTCTGGGACTGAAGAAATTTTGCGATTGCGATTACTCCAAAGGTTTCTCCCATCAAATCCAGAGAATAATGACCGTCGCCCCATTCGATTCCGTCTCTTGTAATCTTGCACGACCATTTTATGAAGAAAGTGTACCCTTTTTCAAACAGAATTACGTCTCTTTTGTTTCCAGATGGCCTCCGTTTTGCGAGGAGTTCAGGTTCCTCATATAGAAAAAGTCGCCTGAAGTGTTTGTTCTGTATTGTGACCCCGCGGCCTGCTGAATCATAGCTAAAATCTAAAGTTGTATTCGAGTAGTAATCAGCGCCACTACGGGAGCTTCCTTCGTGGGTATCCCTAAAAATCTCTACCCATCTCTCTTCTTTTTTCAGTAGCAGTAGGTTGGAATTCACCGAGTAGGCTCCCGAACCGACGGGGACAGTTCTCCAGCTGGCATGCAGGAGTAAATCCGGAGCCAAGATTTCCAGTTTGAATGTATTCTTATCAAAGCCTGCTA
>DTSJ01000069.1:4125-5117 GCA_012965445.1 Candidatus Hydrogenedentota bacterium | reverse complement strand
CCGTATGTATGGTCGCGCCTTCGTCATTTTCCGATGTCGACATCGGCGCAAGTTCAGCCCATCGGTCTCCAAGGCCGTCACGGGAATGGCACGCAAGGCAGTTGAGACGCTCGATCTGTCGTTCAGCATATTCTTCCGGTGAGAATCTGTACAGGGAATCGAGGTAGTTTTTGATGAACTCGCTGATGTCAGCGCGTTCTTTGATCGTGAAAGCGAATTGGGGGGCGTCGCCGCGTTGTCCTTCGGTGTCAGCGAGGCATCCTCGTTTGAGTGTTGATTGCCGAATCGCGCTTAGTGTCGGGGCTTGTAGTGTAGATGTCGCACCTTGGATATCGTGGCAATTGAGGCAGCCTTTTGATGCTGCCAGGGCTTCGCCTTTTTTTACGTTACCGTCGAGTTTCCAGGGCATGGCACCGCGCGTTTCGCTTTTGGCCATGAGAAATCCGCCAATGGCTTGGGCTTCTTCCTTGGTCAATGCGAAGTTTGGCATTTTGGTGTCGGAGTGTGACGCTTCGGGCTGTAAGAGGTAGTTTATGAGCGCGGCACCACGATATTTTGGGATTAGATCTCCCAGCGGAATTTGTCCGGGAATTTCTGATGTGGATTCGAGCGTGTGGCATGCGATACAGCCGAGTTCGTTCGCGAGTTTTCGGCCTCTAGTGTTTAGTTCGCGTGTCGGTGTTTTTGGTAGCACCTGATTTTTTGGTTTTGTGGCTATTGATGTGAGGTATGCGACGATGTCTCCGGCCTGTGATCGAGTGAGTTCGGAATCGGGATCGTGGAGGAGAGTTGGCATTTTAGTGTCTGGGCGGATCGAGCCAGGATCGAGGATCCACTTTTCGAGCCATCCCGGCGTGAGGCGTTGTGCGATGTTGTCCAGGGCCGGGGCTTTTTCGTGGAGTTCCGGCATGGCTGCGTCCGTGAGTTCAGCGCCCGGTCGGTGGCAGGAAAGGCATTTATGTTCTGCGACGAGGAGGCGGGCATTGCGTTTC
>DTSJ01000069.1:0-4114 GCA_012965445.1 Candidatus Hydrogenedentota bacterium | reverse complement strand
GCGAAAAGATTGACCATTTTTTAGTGTGAAGGCTGTGGCCGGGATGGGTTCGCGGTTTAGATCTTCGGATTCCCAGGAGAGGCGAAATTCGGCATCCCCTGACTCCGGGGGTACGTACGCTATCTGGAATTTGTTGGGGCCTTGTTTGAGAGGGAACGGCGTGTTGAATGGAACTTCTTTTGCGTCAATACGCAAGTAGGATTCACCGTTGCCTTCTACCGAGAAGGTGTAGGATTGATTCAGGTCGGAATGGATTGATCCCCTCCAGTTGGCAACATATTTACCGGCTTCGAGGAAGGGCGTTGGTGGGGTGTCTGATTTTGCATATAGCGCGACGACTCGGGACTTGCGAAGATCTTGTTTATCGGTTTCGCCCCTCATCACGAACGATTGCAGGAGCCCTTGATCCGTTTCTTCGGATTCTACTTCCGCGCGACGGCCTTTGATGATGCCTTGGCCAGCGAGTTCTAAGACGGTTTTGGGCCCGAGTTTGTGGATGGTGTGATGGACTTGGTGCGTGATCGGGGTTTTGTCGGCGGCGAGGATATTTAGACGTATGTCCATCTGCATTACTTTTCGGATGCCCGGGATCTCGATGTACACCGTGCGTCTATCGGCGGAGAGAGAGACCTGGGAGGCGTTTAAGGTGTCGCGGCCCCTGGTGCCGTCCATTTTGAAATCGGGGCTGCCGTAGTTTTCCGTCCATTTGTAGTTCCAGTGCTCGATGGCGTAGTTGCCGGGGTCGACCGCGGAATCGGGGTCGAGGGGATCGGTGAACGTCAGGACCACTCCGTCGGATGCGATATGGAGATCTTTGGGCATGTAGAGGCTTTTGCCGGTGTATCGTACGCGGTAGAAGCCGCCGGGTTGTGTTTTATTGCCTGCCCATCCGAAGAGCCCAGCGAGGTAAAGTTGTCCGTCGGATTTACGGAACGCGGCGCGCGTGACGCCGGTCTTGAAGTCGAGGGGAAATTTCACCACGCCGCCTTGTCGAACGCCTTCGATTTCTTCGTGCAGCACGTGGTAGATCTGCCCCATGCCGTAGGAGGCGGAGATGATGTGATCTTTGAGAGGGCCCCATCGGTAGTCGGGTACCCATGCGAAGGTACCGGGGGAGCGGTCAACGGACGGGTGAATCCAGCAGAGCGGCTCGTCGTAGCGGGAAATATTCTGTCCTTCGTGGTAGCCCCACATATAGCCGTAGAATCCGCCGGGTTTGATCCAGTTGATCCGGTTCGCCGGAATCCAATGCCCCTGATTGTCCGCAATAAGCATCTCGCCGTTGGGTCCAAGACCGAGGCCGTTTGGCGCGCGGAAACCGTTGGCGACGAATTCGCTTTCGGTGCCGTCTTTGGACACACGGATAAGTGTACCGTGGTTCGGCGTGATGGAATCCGCGCCATGTCGTCCGCCTTTGGTGTAGTAGAAGTCGCCATCGATGCCTTGTTTGAGGTCGAGCGCGAATTCGTGGAAGTGTTCCGTTACCTGATGATCATTGTTGAAGTTTTCGTAGAAATCGGTTTCTCCGTCGCCGTTCAGGTCGCGCAGGATGGTAATTTGGTCGCGGCATATCGCATAGATATCTCCGTCTACGATTTTGATGCCGAGGGGCTGGAACATACCGGATGCAATGCGTTGCCAAGTCATATTTTTCATCGAATCGTCGATGCCTTCAACGAGCCAGATGTCCCCGCTCCAGGTTGCGATAGCGGCCTTTGAATCGTCTTCGAAAAAGTCGAATCCGCTGAAGCGCATCCATGAGCGGTATGGGTTTTCGACGGGGTGGGTGATGGTATCAATGGCGTAGGCTCCATCATTGCCGCCTTTGATGCCTTGAGTGTGAATTTTTTCTGTCCAGTGGGTTGGGCCGCCGTGGATGAGGGGTTCGAGATCCTGGGGGGCTTCGGATTTTTCGACGATCTGCGCGAAGGCTTCAGCGTTTTCTGCAGAGCCAACGAGTACTTTAATTCGAATCGTCGGGTTGCCTTTCGGTATGTTGAGAACGAGTGCTTTGCCGTCAAGCGCTGTAGCGAAACTCGCGTTTCCGGGTATGCCTGAGACGGAGGCGTAGGTGTTCGTATCGCTTCCCACGGTTTTGAAGGTTGCGATGCCGTCTTTGATGGAGACTTTCGTTTGGCTGTCAGCGATTCGGACCTGGAGATCGTGTGGGCTCGATCCAATGTTAAAGGTACGGGATTGGACGCGGGCGCCGGATACGCCTTCTGCGCTTGGCATTTCGAGGACCGGGGTAACGCCGACGGTGTAGGAGAGGATGACGTTGTCGCCGTGGATGTAGTGACCTTTCCAGTGCGCCCAGGGGCGCGGAAGCGGGCCGTAGCGGAGTCCGTCGCGCCCGACTGCGCGAACGTCTTCGAAGCTGCCGTCGGTGTATTTTGCCCAGCCGGGCGCGACGGGATTTGTAAAAAGAAGGTCGCCTTTAATCGAGGGGTGAATTTCATGCTCGCCATTAAGAGCAATGCCGCGCCAGTCGATAAATCCCTCGCCAGTCCATCCCCCTGCCCACCGCAGAGTGTCCGTATCAAAAACCATGAACTCGTTCCCGCTGGACACCCCCCCGACCCCTTCATCAAGCCGTATCGCGATCCCCTTGTAGGCAATATTGTCCTTGGAAACCTGTAGCGAGAGTGTCGTAGAAGGCCCAAAATCAATGTCGGTCCATTTCTTCCCGATGAGCCTCGGTTCGGTATTCGGAACGGTCTGCGCAGAAGCACAATCTACGAGAATCGGCGTGCCCAAAAAACTCACAGCAATAACGAATGCTAAAACGAACTGTTGGAGAAACCTATACGCTTTAGTTCCTGTTGATTTCACATCATGCCTTTCAATAAGAATCCGGGTTAATCCGTCGGTTCATCACGGGATTTTGTGGGGAGCGATAGAATATAAAGTGTGATACACGTTCCAATCACCGCCAAAAGAATCTTGACTGCCAGTATCGGTATGAAGAAAATGATGCTCACTCCCATCGTGACTACGAGAACGAGAATCACCCACAGCTTCATCGCGTACGTCATCCCTCGGTTCTCTCGCCAGTCACGAATGTACTGACCAAAGTAGCGATTCGTCAAAAGCCACACATAAAACCGTTCGGAGCTGCGCGAATAGCAAATCGCCGCGAGCAGCAAGAACGGCGTCGTAGGGAGTATAGGAAGAACAATTCCAAGTACGCCCAGAACCACACTGATCGATCCGACCACAATCGGCGCGACTTTCACCAGGCCCGAACGGCTTTCATGCACCTGCTCGCGCAGTTCAACACTGTCCCCGTCTTGTACAATATCTGTGGATTCTGAATTCATTTGAATTATCGCGATTCGTCTAGCGGACATTGCTCGGAATAATACTACAAAACCTGTCT
Source organism: Candidatus Hydrogenedentota bacterium (assembly GCA_012965445.1). Next base: position 735 of record DTSJ01000069.1, on the reverse strand, counting down.
GCTGGTGGTCAATCGGCAAAATTGATCGAGCAAAACCTCCTTTCAAATACCGACGTTTCTCCCTTCCGGCGAAGTCGTTTACACATACAACCCCGTTTGCGCTAGAATGCCTATTCGATTCCATCAATAAGGACCCCCGTGCGACTCACAACGGCTTGCCTGATAACCATTCTCCTCCTCTGCCCGCGACCCTCGTTTTCAGCCGAATCCGTACCTGACAAGACAGTCGTACTCACATTCGACGACTCCGTGAAGTCCCACCGAGCATTCGTCGGACCCCTGCTCAAGCAATACAAGTCGGAGCAACCTTTTTCGTCACCCATCTGTGGATGAACGATACAGACAACTTTATGATCTGGGCAGACATCGCCGAACTGCACGAGATGGGCTTCGAAATAGGAAATCATTCCTGGACACACGCCAATTTTTCCTCGCCCAAACACGCCGCACGCCTCGCAGGCGAACTGGCGCTCATCGAAAACGAACTGAAAAAAGTCGGCATCCCCAAGCCAGGGAGTTTCGCCTGGTGCGGCAACGCCTTCGGACCCGAAGCAAGAACGGTCTTGCAAGCCGCAGGCTATCAATACGCTCGCCGCGGAATGCAGCCCGAAATCCCCTACGGAGAAATCGTTCCCGGTCCCCTCTACGACCCAGCGCAACATGACCCGCTCCTCATACCAACCGCTGGCGACGGCTACCCCGAATGGACACTCGATCATTTCAAAAAAGTCGTCG
>DTSJ01000068.1 GCA_012965445.1 Candidatus Hydrogenedentota bacterium | reverse complement strand
TTATGTCGTTGCCTTTATATGTTTGAAAATGCATCAGCATCCTATATTCCATGTGACAAATGGTGGCATGTTGTGGATTTGTTTCATATTGGCTTACTCGACATTGTATATTGTATATGCTTGTGGATTTGAAGGAAGGGTTGAGTTTCGGCGGAATGCCCGCGGTGGCGTCACCGTTCATCGACTCGAAGTAGTGGACCCAGTCTTCCGAAACCGAGGAGTGATCGCGCAGGTAGGATTCGTACATGTCTTCAACGAAGGCTACATTCAGACTAGCGGGATTGGATTCGGTCGAAGTGCTCATGGGCAGCTTTTTTACCTCAGCAGTTGTTCGTTCTCCGGATTTTCGGATACAAACCTCCGAAAAAGTGCTTACGTTTGCCCATCATACAGCGATGAACAGGCGAAGTCACCTCTAAATCGTTATGGAGGTTAAGGATAGGATACATTTTACGAATCTCCGTGCGGTTGGGTTGGCTGTGTTGGGAAGTATCGGGATTTACCATCAGTTTTCCGCGGAAAAATAATTCTGGAACGAACATCCTGTTTTGGGGGGTTGACATTCGGCTGGGGGAAGGAGTAATTTAAGTGACTGACCGGTCAGTAATATAATTGCAAGGATTCGGAAATGTCCGCAGAAACGGTTCCCAAACGGGGACGACCGAAGAATATCGAGGCATCGATACAACGCAAGGACGACATTCTTTCTTCAGCGTCTCTTCTGTTCGCGACGAACGGCTATGCGGAGACGAAGGTGGATACTGTAGCAGAGGAACTTGACATCAGTAAGGGTACGATCTATCGGTACTTCAATTCGAAACGAGAGTTGTTTGTGGCGGCCGTAGATCGTGAAATGCAGCGTCTAATTGATACGGTGACCGAAGATGAAGTCAGCTTTGACAATCCGATCGATCAAGTCTCACATGCCACGACAGCGTACCTGCGTTTTTTTAAGGACAATCCGCACGCGGTGGAATTGATAACGCAAGAGCGTGCGGCTTTCCCGGAGCTTAATCCGCGGTTTCAGACTGCGGATGAGAACCCGATGCTGGGTCCGATTCGAAAATCGATCCGGGGCCTCATGGACGGGGGGTATTACAGGAAACTGCCGCTCGACGATCTGATGGAAATGTTTTCGAATCTTTTGTATGGAACGATTATGTCGAGTACACTTCAACGCGACGATCTCGATCTTCCCGGTTTGACGCGCAATATGCTCGATGTGTTGCTGGTGGGTGTGACTACTGAAAAAGCGCGAGAAGAGTGGGGCCTGAAGAGAGATTAGACTACGGTTTGATGTTAAGTATGATTTGAAATACGAATGAATGAAGCTAATTTATAGGGAGGCGAGAAAAGATGTCTGACAGGAAATTCCGTATTTTGTGTGCGACGTTTAGCGCAAGTATTGTTGTCGCGACGTTGACGGGTGGGGCGTATGCTGCCGACTCGAAGCCGACGTTCAGTAAGGACGTGGCACCGATTTTTTACGAAAAATGTACGGAGTGTCATCGACCCGGTGAAATCGCTCCTATGTCGCTGCTGACGTTTGAGGAAGCGCGTCCGTGGGCGAAGTCCATTGCCAAAAATGTCGCTGCCGGAGAGATGCCTCCCTGGAAAATCAATCCCAATTACGGGACGTTTTCCAACGACATGAGTCTTACAAAAGATGAAATTGACACGATCGTCGGTTGGGCGGATGCCGGTGCGCCGCGCGGGAAACGTTCGGACATGCCCAAAACGCCTCATTACACAGATGGGTGGCGAAACGGAGAGCCGGATTACATTATCGAGCTCGATACGATCGAGGTTGGGGCAGACGAGCCGGATTTCTTCCCGAACATCGAAATAAAAATGGACCTTCCAGAAGATAAGTGGATTCGGGCGATCGAATTTCGCCCCGGAAATCGGCAGGTGTTGCACCATGTCGTTACCTTCCTGGGCGGCGGTACGACTACAGCCACTACGCTGCCGGACTTCCTGGCCGTGTGGGCCCCCGGTACTCCTCCGGCCGTATATCCTGAGGGTACGGGTCGTAAAATCGGCAAGAACGCGAAGATAACCATGAACATGCATTATCACAGCTATGGTGAAGCCGCGACCGACCAGACTCGAGTCGGCCTCTACTTCTCAGACAAAGAACCTGAGAAAGCGATCAGTGGACAATTCGCCGGTACCGTAAACTTTCGAATACCCGCCAACGACAACGATTACCAAGTCAATGCTCGCTATGTGGTCGATGAAGACATCAAAGTGATCTCCTTTTTTCCACACATGCACAATCGCGGGAAAAGCATGAAATATACGGCGACCTATCCTGACGGGCAAAGCGAAATACTTCTTGATGTCGCCAAATATGACTTCAACTGGCAATGGTATTACTATCCGGAAGAACTAGTCACATTGCCCGAGGGTACCGTACTCGAAATCGAGGCGCACTACGACAACTCATCCGAGAATCCGAACAATCCCGATCCGTCCATGGATGTAATCTTTGGCGAAGGCACCGATTCTGAAATGATGTTCGGAGTGTTCGATTTCGTAGCCGTCAACGGCAAGTATCCGAAGCCGATCGACATAACGGATAAACTTCACCGAGTCCTCGCGACCTACGATCCTGAAATATCGTTTCAGGTATCAGTTGATCTCGGGGTGATGAAATTGAAGTCAGGATTTATTGTGCCGAAGGAAGGCGACGGAATCTGGTACCTCCCGTTCGGACGCCAGTTGTTTGAATTGCCGATCTCCAATATTCAATGGACCGGAAATGGCTTCCATGCAGACATCACCCTTCTCGGTGAGGGCGGCATCACCATGGACGGTGTCCTGAACGCCGATGGTTCGATTGAAGGTACCTTCGATACTGGCGATTTCGATACTCGCGAGCTCGGTGGACTGAACCCCAAAGGATTCACTGGTACGCGATTCACTAAAGCCGCTGATCAGGTAAGCTCTGATTGAGTTGATAGAATCATGTTGAACAGTAGACGGGAGCGGCACTTTATGATGAGTGCCGCTCCCGATTTTCGTTTGGATAGGTGTCATCTCGTCGAGTCTACAGTTTGCCTTGAACGAGGGGAACGATGTCGCTGATTATTTTTGCGACTGGGATACCGGCTGCTTCGAGTTTCTCGATTTTTGCTGCTGCGGTATCGTCTTCGCCTCCGACGATCGCTCCGGCGTGTCCCATGCGCTTGCCTTTGGGGGCGGTGAGCCCCGCCATGAAACCAATGATGGGTTTCTTCATGTGGTTTTTGAAGTATTCAGCTGCGATGACTTCGTCCTGTCCGCCAATTTCGCCCGCGATGACGATTGCGTCTGTCTCGGGGTCCTCTTCGAAGAGGGGGAGGAGATCGACGAATTTGCTCCCGATGATGGGGTCGCCGCCGATGCCGACGCAGGTGCTCTCGCCGAGTCCCGCGTTGGTCAGCTCGTTCACGATCTCATAAGTGAGCGTGCCGCTACGGGAGATGACGCCGATGCGGCCTTTTTTGTGGATGCTGGCCGGCATGATGCCAATTTTACATTCGCCCGGCGTGATGAGTCCTGGACAGTTAGGCCCGATGAGCCGCACGCCTTTGGCTTGCAGCGCTTCGAATGCCTGAAGCGCATCCAACGTAGGAACGCCTTCGGTGATCGCCACAAGCAGCTTGATGTCCGAGTTCGCTGCATCCAGCATCGCAGTTTTCGCGAAGGGTGCAGGGACATACATGATAGATACGTCCGCGCCCGTCGCTTCCACAGCTTCCTGGCATGAATTGAACACAGGCTTATCGAAGATGGCCTGCCCGCCTTTTTTAGGGGTGACGCCGCCTACGATGTTCGTGCCATATTCGATCATCTGGCTGGTGTGGAACGAGCCGTCGCGCCCGGTGATGCCTTGCACAATAACTTTTGTGTCTTTGTTGACGAGTATGCTCATGCGCTTTCTCCAAATTTGGCCACTTGTGTAGCACCGTCTTCCAGTGTAGTCGCCGTGCCAAGTTTCGTGCCTTCCAACAATGCGCGACCTTCTTTTTCGTTTGTCCCGACGAGACGAACTACGATGGGAACGGGAACGTCCATGACCTTGAGCGATTCCAGAATACCGTTCGCAATATCATCGCAGCGAGTGATGCCGCCGAATATGTTAATCAATATCGACTTTACGTTTTCGTCTTTCAGGATGAGTTTGAACGCTTCGACGACTTTTTCGGGGTTTGAACTTCCGCCCACATCCAGGAAGTTCGCAGGATTTCCGCCAAAGTGTTTAATCGTATCCATCGTCGCCATCGCAAGTCCCGCGCCGTTGACCATGCATCCAATATTACCGTCGAGCCGAATAAACGACAGGCCTTTCTCGCCCGCCTCGAGTTCGTCGATGTCTTCGGAATCCATATCCCGCAGTTCTTCGAGTTCCGGGTGGCGGAAGAGAGCATTGTCATCGATCATCATTTTAGCGTCGAGTGCGATGACCGTTCCTTTGTCGTCGGTAATCAGCGGATTGATTTCGATTAGAGAGGCATCTTTTTCAATGAAGAGCTTTCCCATTTTCTTCATCATCTCGACGGTTTCCTGCGCCTGGGATTCGCCTTCGAAGAGTTTCTGCGCGAACTCGAGCAGTTTGGCTTCGTTTGGCTCTTTTAGTTCTGTGGAGGTGCATTCTAGGGTCAGGATTTTTTCGGGGCTGGTCTTGGCGGTTTCTTCAATCTCCACGCCGCCATCCGCACACCCCACAAACATTACTGATCGCGAACTGCGATCCAGCAGGACACTCAGGTAGACCTCCGTAGCAATATTGAGGCAGGGCGTTACCATTACCTTGCGCACCGGAAGTTCCTTAATGGTCAGACTCAGGATGGCTTCCGCCGTAGATTGCAGCTCCGCAGCATCCGTAACCACTTTCACACCGCCTGCTTTCCCACGTCCGCCGACATGGACCTGGGCCTTTATCACTACGGGGAGACCCATCTCGTTTGCGGCTTTTACGGCTTCGTCAGCCGAATCCGCTGCGCAATCCGGGGGACAGGGTATGTCGTACTCCCGAAATAGTGCCTTTGCTTGATATTCATGAAGTTTCATGCTGATTTCCTCTTCCACGGTTTATGCGGGAAAATCGTCGGAAAGTCCGATTCGACTGGATTTTCG
>DTSJ01000067.1 GCA_012965445.1 Candidatus Hydrogenedentota bacterium | reverse complement strand
GTGCATTGACCGTTTTGATTGTTGTTTTGGTGCCAACAATGTTCTTTGAGCGATGCATAAATTGTGGAGCGCGAAACGGTCTGAATGTGCTTCGGTGTCGGAAGTGTGATTCTGAGATGCCGCGGTAAGTCAGCGCGGGTTCCACGACGCGTTTGCGCGGATCAGGAGAAAGGACGGTATACGATTTGGCAACTATGATGAACTGCCCATACTGCGGCAAGCTGACCGATCCCAAACTTGATGGATGTCCGCATTGCGGAGGTTTTCTGAAAAAGAAGATAGCCTCGGCACCGTCCGTCGCCACAAAAGGCAGCCGAACGTGTCCCTCTTGCCAGGCCGTTGTGCAGCAGGGCGATATCATTTGCGTGGTTTGCGGGACGAACCTGCTGACGGGGCAGAAAGTTGCTGATGCACCTGATCCCGAATCGGCTTCGCGTGGAATTCCCCTGGCGGGCATATTGAGCGTGGCTGCCATCACGGTAGGAGTTTTTCTTGGCGGGATCTGGTTGTATATGTCGAGTATCGATCCTGTTGAACAGGCGCTCGAGTTGATTGCGGAGTACAGGCATGCCGAAGCCGAAGAGCTGCTGCTGAACTATACGCGTGAAAAACCTGGTCATGAAGAGGCGATGCTTGAGATGGCAATGCTGCAATGGAACCTGAACCGGTTTGGCGATGCGGCGGGTTCGTTCCAAAATGTTGTTGCGATAAACCCGGCGAATGTAGACGCAGGCCTTCTCGCGGTACGCTGTTTACAGTTGAGCGGGAACGCGAATACATTGTCTCAGGAGATCGCCGTTCTTGAGAAGGTCGCGGAAAACGTAGTCGACAATGCGAAACTATGGCTTGTTCTGGCGATGGCAAAGGGCGCTAGGGGTGAGGGAGGCGACTACGAAGAGCAGTATATTGCTTTGGAACGGGTGCAGGAGTTATCACCCGGCATGCGATCAGCGCGCTCGGCACATTTGAGCATTGGGATAGCTCAGGCGCTTCTGGGAGATTACCAGAAAGCCAAGTCGGAATTGGGTATGGCATCTTCGCCTGAAAAGCGCGGGGACGTTTTGGCATTCCAGGGTTATGTCGCGGCAGCTGAACAGAAAGATTCTCAGGCGTCGAGTTTATTTGAGCAGGCCCTGGAAGCCGATGGGCTCAATATTCGCTGGCAGGCACGAACGGAATTGGGCAAGCTTCAGATTCAGCAAGGCCGGTTTCAGGAAGCCGAGACGGGACTGAGGCAGGCGCTTCTTGAAAATTCCGGAAACGATGCCGGACGGTATCTGCGAGGAATCGCGCTGCACTCCATGGGACGCGCGAATGAGTCACTGAATGAATTTGAAATACTCGTCCGCGAGCGAGGGGAGTACAGTGCGCTGGCATCTGTACAGGCGGCGAGCATTCAGCTGCTGTTGGGAGACTCTGCTGCAGCCGAACGCTCAATCAATACTGCCCGCCGGGCGAAGCTGGAGTCGCCTTCTTATTATACGGTGCTTGGGCGTGTACATCTGGCGGGGAACCGTACATTGGATGCGAAGGACGCTCTGGACACCGCGATTCGAATGGATCCGGCTTATGCACCCGCCTATCTTGAGCGCGGACTGCTGTTTGTGAGACAGGATCGCATGGAACTGGGATTGCGCGATTTGAACAATTATCTGAAGTTGCTTGGGCGCGATGTTCGCGGGACGAAAGCGAACGAAATTCGTGTATTGACGAATCAGCTGCAGCGCACCATTGAAGGCGAGAGGATCTAACTGGGAAGCGAAGGAGTAAACGGTTTTGCTGAAACAGCGTATAGTCAGATGGATCTCGGTATTGACGGCAAGTGCGATGGCGTGCCCTGCTTTCGGCTGGGGACCTGAAACACAGCGATCCGTAGTATCGTCGGCAGGACATTTATTTTCACGAAGCAGTTCTATCCCTTTGGTCAATCTGATCGATTACGTTCATCAGGGTGTGGGAATATCCGATGCAGAAGACCAGGCCCTGTTCCTCGGGTACGGTGTCGATCCTGTTCGTTCGATTCAGCGCGAGATGTTTCTTCTGCAGGGGGTGAAATCGAATCGTGTAGACCCCTATTTCGCTTATCGAATGGGGGCATTAGGTAAAAAAGTGGTCGAGCTGTTAGCTCCGATGCGTGACGCGAATGCCTCGGTTCGTGAGCGGTACAATGCCGATGTCGAGGAGAGAATAGGTCGTGTGCGGTTGCAGCCGAGCAAACGAATTCTGGTTGAGCCTCAGCTCTATTTCGCCCGACTAGTTCGCCAGGCAACGGACAATGACACTGCTATTGTCGTGGACTACCGAAGCGGACTGGGTATCGACGGGATTGCAGGCAAGCTTCTGACACGGGATGCCAGCCGGGCGGTGGATGCTGTTGTCGATGTCTGGTACACGATATTTCGGTCACGGGTAGACTTTGTCGATATTTCGAGAACAGACATGCGTGAGTACATGCTGTCGGCGATCGATTTCTATCTGAAGAAAGGGAACATTGCGGAGGTCAACGATGTCTATGTCCGTGCGAAGGCGAAGTTTATATTGACACCCAATATGAAGCGAATTGTGGGCGACTTGTATTACGATAACGGTTACTTTCAGGAAGCTCTGATGGTTTACGGAGAGCTTCTTGCGGAGAACCCTGGACTTCGCCAAGTCTCGAAGCGAATCGCGGAGTATCATGTATCTGTGGGTGAGGAGGCGCTGACCAATCAGAATCTTGAGGATGCGCGTGAGGCTTTTACGCTTGCGGTGCAGGCGGACGTGCTGCATCCGGAAGCGCAGCGCAAGCTGGTTCTGACGAATCGTGCAATCGAGAAACGTGAGGGGCGGTTTGCGCATCAGAAGGGATTGATTGAGGCTGCGCAACGCTCTGAAATGGATGCTGAAGAGTCGGAATTGAGTCGAGATTATGCTCGGTCAATTCAATACTTGCGCGCTTCGGAGCGAAATTACAATGAAGTGACCGGCGAGTTCGCTGAGTTGAGAAGGCTGGCGAATGTCGGGACGCGGAGTGTTCAGATGCGACTGACGCAGATGAAAAAAGCGCTGGTTGAGAATGCTCAGTTGTTGAGTGGAAGCGGATTTACCTATGACGCGAAACAATTGGCGTCGGGCGTGGGGGATACTGGGATAGAAGCGATGACATCTACTTTGAAGGCGGATTATAGAAGTGTACTTGAAGAGGTTGCGGGGGAGATAGAGATTCCGTGATATCCGCGCAGAGGAGTTCCAGCCAATAAACGAATTCCCCTCGGCTTTGGATTAGACAGCCGAGGGGATTTTTTCGTTTAGTTTTCGGGTGTCATTTCTCCGCTTTTCAGACGAGCGACGTAGTCGTCTAGGAGCGGTTTGACTTTTGACGCGATGAGCGCGGAGCCGATGATGTTGGGGAATGCCAAGGTCAGCAGAAGAATGTCGGCGAAATCAAGGATTGCGCCGAGACTGAGAATCGGCGCAATGATAATTACGAAAACGTAGACGAACCGGAACAACATAATGGCATTTTCCCCGAAGAGGTACTCTACGCAGCGTTCGGCATAGTAACCCCATGAGATCATGGTTGAGTAAGCGAATACAAAGACCGCTGCGCACAGTACGATAGGTACTGCGTCTCCAAGCTGCCCGAATGCGCGGGCGGTAATCTGGACCCCTTCAAGGCCGCCGGTATCGATATGAGACTTGGTGATAAGAATGGTGAGCGCTGTCATCGTACAAATTACGATGGTATCGATGAACGGGCCGATCATTGCGACGACCCCTTCGCGGACCGGTTCTTCGGTCTTGGCGGCCGCATGCGCAATAGCTGCGGATCCGAGGCCAGCCTCATTCGAAAACGCGGCGCGCCGCATTCCTTGTACAAGGACTCCGACGAAACCGCCAAAAACGGCCGAGGGAGCAAACGCGTTTGAGAAGATACTCGCGAACATGGATCCGATGGAAGCGAAATTCATGGCAATTATGACGAGGCAAACGGAACAATAGAATATACACATCCCCGGTACGATCTTGGAGGTGATTTCGCCGATTCGCTTGATTCCTCCTATGAGAACGATGCCGGCCAAAAATGACATGATCAGGCCCAATCCCAGCTGGATATAGAGGTTCTCCTTTCCATCAAAGAAAAGCATAGTGACAATACTTGCTGTCTGGTTTGCCTGAAACATGTTGCCGGCCCCGAAAGCTGCCATAATCATAAACGAAGCGAACATGACTGCGAAGAATTTTCCGAGCCAGGCAAGATTCGGATACATCTCCTTGATACCCTCCTCAAGATAAATCATTGGTCCGCCCTGAACCCGGCCATCCTCTCCGACACGGCGATACAACTGCGCGAGCGTACATGAACTGAATTTCATGCTCATGCCGAAAAATGCCGTTACCCACATCCAAAAAACCGCGCCGGGACCCCCTAAGGAAATTGCGATCGCGACTCCCGCGATGTTCCCGAGTCCCACTGTCGCGGAGAGGGCTGAAGTGAGGGCTTGAAAGTGTGAGATTTCCCCAGTATCGTCCTTCCTGTCGAATTTTCCAGCGATCACTTGAATTGAATGTTTGAAAAGCCGGACATTTATGAAGCCGAAGCGCAGCGTAAAGAAAATTCCACCTAGTACGAGTACGAGGACAATGAGCGGGAATTCACTTATTAAAACTTCCCGGTCGTCATCGGTTACTTCAGCTTCGTAAATAGCCAAGCCGAAAAGTTTTCTTTCCATGACTTCCCCATCGTCGGCGGTTAACTCGACGGTATAGATAGGAAAGAAGAGGACCTTGGCAAGATTCGCGTTGATGTTTTCGTTGAACCAGTTGTTGAACTTTTCCTGAATGTCTTTTTCTTCATCTTCTGCGCTCTCGGCGAGTTCCTCAGATACTGCGGGAGCTTCGGGAGTCGATTCGTCCTGCGCGGATGCGGGCAGCGTACTCAGCTGGGCTAGGAGCAGGATGAGGGTCAGGCTCAGAAAGGTAGGGAACAGGCGCAGATGGCGTGTCATGAATCACCTCATTGATGGGTTGGGTTGGTGGATTGAAAACTGTGCCGGATTATAACGGGATCTTGAAACGTCGTCAAACGGGTTGAGTCGTAACTGCTGCTTAATTTCGAGAGAGATGACGGTGGTTGGGAGGGGACATCAC